>NZ_JAAVUO010000078.1:0-6422 GCF_012163165.1 Natronococcus sp. JC468 | reverse complement strand
CCCCCGCGCCCCCCCCCCCCCCCCCCCCCCGGAGCCCCCCCCCCCGGGGCCCGCGCGCCCCGCCCCGCTCCCCGGCGCGGGAGCCGGCGACCCGGGCCAGCTCGAGCGCGCGGCCGACCTGCTCGCCGAGGCCGACGACCCAGTGATGGTCGTCGGCGACGAGGTCGCCCGTTCGGGCGCCGACGCCGTCGCGGCCGCGGTCGAACTCGCCGAAGCTGCGGGAGCCCGGGTCCACGGGGAGATCATGGCCTGCGAGATCGACTACCCGACCGACCACGACCAGTGGGTCTCCTACATCCCGCCTGACGAGGACCTCGCCGCGATGCTGATGGACAGCGATACCCTGCTGTTCGCCGGCTGCTCGACGAACACGACGCTGACCCGCCACGAGGAGGCGCTGGTCGACCCGGAGACGACCTGCATCCACGTCGGCCCCGACGCCTGGGAGCTCGGGAAGAACCAGCCGGCCGACGCCGCGGTTATCGGCGATCCCGGGCTCGCGATAGAGGGGCTCGCCGAGTGCGTTCGGAAGCGTCTCTCCGAAGAGGACCTCCGGGAGCGCCTCGAGCGCGTCGGCGCAGTCAAGGAGATGGTCGAGGCGAAGATCGGGGCGATGGGCGAAGGCGAGGCGACCGACGATCCCCGCGCCTCGAAGGCCGAGCTGGTCGACGCGATGGAACAGGTCGCGGGCGACGCCTACGTCGTCGACGAGGGTGTCACCTCGAAGTACGCCATGCTCACCCGCTGGGACCTCGCGCCCGAGCAGTACATCTCGAACAAGGGCGGGGGACTCGGCTACGGGCTGCCCGCCTCGGTAGGCGCGGCGCTGGCCGAGAGCCAGCGCGACCAGCCCCGCGACGTGGTCGGCTTCATCGGCGACGGCTCCTACCTCTACTACCCCAACGCCGTCTACAGCGCAGCCCGGTACGACCTCGACCTCACCGTCGTCGTTCCCGACAACCGCAACTACCGAATCCTGAAGGACAACACGCTCAAGATCATGGGCGGCGAGGAGGACGACTACGACTTTCCCGGGATGGACTTCGAGCCGCCCGTGGACATTCCGAAAAACGCCGAGAGCCACGGCGCCCGCGGCCGCCTCGTCGAGACGCCCGACGAGATCGAGGCGGCGCTCGAGGAGGCTCTCGAGCGGGACGGCCCGGACGTCCTCGACGTGTTAGTCCACGACTGACTCCGCGTTGCGAGACGGTCGGTCGGTATCGGTCTCGAGGCGCTCGATCGGTACCTGGAGCGAACTTTTTTACCGGCGGGATCGGCTGACGCCTTCGGCGTCAGCCTCAACCCCCAGCAAAAAGCTTCGATAAAAAAGGCAGATGGCTCGTCCACAGGGCTCGACGTATGCCTCTCCGTTCCATTCGCAGACCTACTTATCATATATTCGTTTTAAAGGTGGTTGTAATCAAAACTAAGAGAAGACTTCTATGACGCCCACAGGCGTTCCGTACAGAGTGCGAATTGAACAGATACATTAGAACACTCCAATAATGAAACCAAGTCCCATGACGATGAGAACAAGCGGAAAACGCTGGGAGATACGGCGTATACTGCTCGACCTTCTCCTCGGAATGCTGGTAGCCTGCAATCAACAGCATCGTCAGCCCGACGATACCCACGATGACAGTGAGGGCATATGCACTCATCAGTTCGAGGCAGTGGTTTGACCCGGCACAGAGCGCAATAATCTCGAACTCCTCTTCGTGGGCGAACCCGAGAACGAACGCGAACCACGCGATTCCGAGAAGGCCACGACATCGGTCTCTTCGGGGTCATCGTATGAGTGAGAGTGTCCACTGAGGATTGAGGCATGCCCGGTACGAACACACCGGGCGGATGAAATGCTGATATTCGCGATCGCGTTGATTGCGTATCGCACGTAGGAGTCGGCAATCGATGTAACGACTGGGTGAAGGACAGAGGGAGATGGATGACAGCAGGACGTAAAAAGGACCATGTCTCCCTGGCGCTGTTGTCCTGCTGAAATACCTAACTCAAAGCAACAACCCAAAAGATACCGTGTCTACTCTGACGGGAGCACAGAGGTACACCAGGACTGTTCTGTGACAGTCTCCACAGTTATTGGGAAGAGTAGCGATTCTATATATGTCTCTATAGCAATACGCCAAGATATATCTAAATATGCAACCCTCATATATGGCATATATAGCAATTAGCACCGCATTTAGGTACTCAATCCACTCGTCCACTTGATGGCAGACAGCCAGTTTGGTCATTTAGGGGGTAGCGTTTCCAGACGAAAATTCCTCGGTGCAGCTGGTTCCGTAGGGGCGGCTACAATCGCCGGTTGTTCCGAAACCAATACTGGAAACGGCAGTAGCGGTAATGGCCTTTCCGGTGAAGTCGTTGTCAAAGGGTCCAGTACGGTGTTCCCCATCTCGGACGAAATGGGCCAGCGATTTATGGAGGAAAACCAAGGCGTCAACGTTACTGTTGACTCGACAGGGAGCGGTGGCGGCTTCGAGAACCACTTCTGTCCAGGTGATGCAGACATCAACGGTGCCTCGAGGCTGATCAAGTCCGAAGAGGAAGAACACTGTGCAGAGAACGATGTCACGCCAGTCGAAATGCAGATCGCCAGCGATGCAGTGACGATGGCAGTTAGCCCGGAAAACGACTGGGTCGACTGTCTATCCTTCGATGAGATGGCACAAATCTGGCAAGAAGGCGGTGCCGAAACATGGCAGGACATTAACGAGGACTGGCCTGACGAGGAGTTTGTCCTTTATGGGCCCGATACGACCTCGGGAACGTTCGACTGGTTCACCGAGAACGTTCTCGATGGTGAGAGTCACCGTACTGACTATGAGCCTACGGAGGATGACAACATCATCGTCGAAGGAATTGAGGATGACCAATACGCAATTGGCTACTTCGGCTACGCATACTACTCCGAGAACGAGGATCGTGTGAAGGCACTCGAGATCAAGGAGAATGAGGACGGCGAGTGTGCTGAACCGAGTCTAGATGGAGCGAAAGAGGGAACGTATCCACTGGCACGGCCCCTGTACGTCTACCCATCCGAGGAGGCACTCGGGGAAGAAGAGGTTTCCGCGTTCATGGAGTTTTACATCGAGAACTCATCTTCGGACTGGATCGCCGAGGAAGTTGGATACGTGCCGGCGAACCAAGATATTGTCGACGAGAACATGAGTACACTCGAGGAAGTGGCAGGGAACTAGCAGCACTGGTCCCAAATAAATTGATCATTCCAATATTATCTTTCAATGAGTACTGACCCAATAGACGCCGACCTCACTGGGTCGGTTGATGGACGGATCGCCAAAGAACGGCTCTACCACTGGCTACTGTTCGGCTGTGCTGCGCTGACAGTGCTCGTTACCGGTAGTATCATCGTCACACTTACAGTCGACGCGATTGCCTTCTTTGAGCAGGTAGACGCTGTCTCGTTCTTTACTGGCACTGAATGGGAATCAAGTCGGGACTCCTTTGGCGTTCTGCCGCTGGTGACCGCAACGTTGATTGTTACGGTTATCTCAGCGATGGTCGCCATCCCGATTGGGACCGCAGCTGCAGTCTACCTGAGTGAGTACGCTAGTGACCGAGCGCGATCATTGCTAAAGCCTGCCCTTGAGATCCTTGCAGGGATCCCAACAGTTGTGTATGGCTATCTTGCACTAGTCTACCTGACTCCGTGGCTACGCGCAGCTGGGCTCGAGTTGAACCTGTTCAATCTGCTGAGTGCTTCGATCATGGTCGGGATCATGATCATTCCAATGGTCTCTTCGATCAGCGAGGACGCGATGAGCGCAGTTCCGGATTCTCTGCGAGAAGCCGGATACGGGCTTGGCGCGACGAAATTTGAAGTCTCGACCGGCATCGTCATTCCAGCTGCAGTCTCTGGTATTTTCTCGTCGTATATTCTGGCACTCTCACGGGCAATCGGCGAGACGATGATCGTCGTAATGGCCGGTGGAATGCAGGCACGAATGCTGGACATGACGAATCCTCTCGCGAATCTCTTTAACTCCGGCCAGACGATGACTGCCGCGATGGTTCATGCCGTCACGAGTGACGCAACCGGTGGAACGCCGGAGTTCTACTCGATGTTCGCGATCGGACTAACACTGTTTGTCATCACCTTCGCTATGAATCTACTCAGCAACCGAATCGCTGCGCGATACCGGGAGGAGTACCAATGAACTCACGTCAACCAAGAATTGTGGAATTCATGATAGTTACAGAGGTGAATTACTAATGGCGACCACAGATGAGGAGACCGGACACTGGTTTGGAGCAGACGGACAGGTCAGCCAAATCCAAGGTGCTCTGTTTAGGCTGTCCTGTCTCGGTGCGACGCTTTTGGCCCTCGGACTCGTGTTCGTATTCCTGCTGTACGTGTTTAACAATGCTTTTCGGCCAGCTACTGCCGATACGGGCTGGCTCCTCACAATCGTCGGAGCAGTTATTCTTCCGGCAATCGCCCTTGCCGTGTATTACTACCAGCGCGATACCCGAGCGGGTGAAGTTGCATATACCTCATTCGGACTCCCGATAGTGATGACACTGCTCGCTGGTGGTGTCGTCATCTTTTTCAATCACATCGTCACTGCTCACGAGTGGCTTGCGCTCGTCGTAGCTGGTACCGTCGCATACGGGGTCATTAAGCTCCACCAGCAAGTACGTGGAAACTCGGCTCTTGCGCTCGAGCGAGCTGCAATCGTCATACTCGCACCAGTTCTTGCAATCGTTGGTGTGCCGGGATTCAGCGTGGACCGATCGATTCAGACCCCGCTGCTCGGACAAGAGCTCTTTGACCTGTCGTTTTCTGTGCCTGCTCTCGTTCCGAGCTTGCGAGACCTGATCCTTGCACAACCTACCTTACCGATCGCGTCAGTATCCCTTTTGCTCACGTTCACTGTTCCGATCGCTGCAGCAGCTGCCTGGCACATCCGTCGTGTCCGAAATCGCGATCGCGACGGAATTATCGCCGGAGGGATGACTATCGCCGTCGCGAGTCTTGGTCTGGTTGTCGCACCACTAATTGGCTTCTCAGCTACTGGCTGGATCATTCTGGCAACAGTAGTTGGTGTGCCAGTTGGATTATATGGTGAATCTGTTCTTCGGCGCGACAAGGGCATTACTGGACTTGCATTTCCGGTCGTTGTCGGCCTTGGAACAGTACTTGCGCTTGTTGTCATCGAAACCCTCGGCTTCGCCGGGCCCAATTCCTGGCTCGATTGGAGTTTCCTCACGAGTGCCCATGATACAACGCCGCGGGAAGCAGGGATCTATCCGGCACTTGTTGGTTCGGTAATGATGCTGATCGTCGTTGCCGTAGCAGCGTTCCCGATCGGTGTCGGTGCTGCAGTCTATCTCGAGGAATATGCTCCAAGCCAGGGACGTCTCAGCTCAATCGTTGAGCTCATCGAGATCAACATCGCAAACCTCGCTGGCGTCCCGTCGGTTGTCTATGGTATACTCGGTCTCGCGTTGTTCGTTCGCGGAATTGGGATGCAGGCAGGGATTGTTGTTGTCGGTGGACTAACTATTGCGTTGTTGATTCTCCCGATCATTATTGTCTCCGCCCAAGAGGCGATCCGTGCCGTCCCGGACTCGATGCGTCAGGCCTCCTATGGGATGGGTGCGACAAGGTGGCAGACGGTCCGCAACGTTGTGCTTCCGAAGGCAATGCCCGGAATCTTGACTGGAACGATCCTCGCGTTCGGCCGTGCGATTGGCGAGACTGCTCCGCTGTTGATGATCGGGGCGGCTGCAGTTGTCCGTGTCCCGCCAAATTCCTTCTTCAGCCTGTTCGGTGCGATGCCACGACAGATCTACTCCTGGTCAAAGTTAATTAACGCTGACTTTCGATATGGCGTCCTCGCAGCGGGTGTTGTCACACTGCTGGTCGTGCTATTGATGCTGAACGGCTCTGCGATTGTCCTGCGAAACAAATATCAGCGCCAAGAATAAGGTAATGAGTCAGAATAATACAATCGACACCGACACTAGTACCGAATTGCAACCTGATCACGACGAGAACGCCAAACCGGATATCGCTGAGTCAACCGAGACAACTGCCGAAAGCGACTCGCTGCTCGAGTCATCGATTGTAACGGACGATCAGAATCAATCTACAACTGAGACTGAACCAATTCTCGAGACTCACAACCTTGATGTCTACTATCGGTAGTTCCCATCGAGTCAGCAGTTAGTTACGACTGATGAGATTAGATTCTCAGAAAGCGTCTAGATGGGTGTTGTGAGATTCCTCTACCATCCAGACACCGTTCTTACGGCCTCTGACCTTGAAACCTTAGCGCTTGATCTCCTCTCTGAGATCCCGATCCTCGGAGTCGAAGGCTGCGGCTTCGACTCCGGGATCATCCGACAGACGCTCCTCCAGGCTGCTGTCGATCAGA
>NZ_JAAVUO010000077.1:0-6501 GCF_012163165.1 Natronococcus sp. JC468 | reverse complement strand
CGGTCGGTCTCTTGCGCCCCATGCTTGGTTTACGCCCTCATGGAGTAGCAGCGTTTCCATCGAGTCAACACGGCACTTCATTCTTGACTCAGAATCATTGCTCGTCCGATCTCCTCGAGGTAGCGAAAGGGTCACCTCAAGTTCTCTGAACACCCTCCCCCCGTCATCGATGTGTAAATCTCAGGATGAGGGGGAGGGTGAAAGCTGATGAAAGCATTCAGATTAGAGGGAGAGAGCATGAGAACAGGGATACCAGCACAACCAGACACTTGAGAAAGGAAGAGATCATCGTCCGATTCATTGGAGACAAGTCTCTTAACTCTCGTGGCTGGATCTATTGCGGTTACTGTTATTGATATCCACATATAAATCTTTCCAAGCTAGAGATAGCCGTAGATCAGACTGTCATTAGTGTGTTTGAGACCATCTCTCTCATGTACAGCGTGTTTTCTGCTGTTTTTTCGTGGTCGTCGTATCTTGGCCCCCACCCACCTGCACTGGTTTACACATCGATGACGGGGGGAGGGAGTGGGGTAACTCTCGGGGGACGTGACTTCTCCTCGTGGATGACCTCAAATATAGTGGGACGTTCTCTATCTATAGGTGCTCATCTATTACTATTCCTCGAAGCCCAAATTCGACGCTCTCCTGGGAAACTCACTATAGTATCGTCAATCTTTGCTACTTACTTCTAGTTCTAGTTACTAGGCTAGCTAGAAGAACACACTCCTATCGATTTGTTTTAGTGGGACGAAGTCTGCTGACTTGCCTTCCTTTTCTGATTTAATAGCTATCGAGTCGCGTATCGCAACTGGTGTTGTTGTCGTTTACTACTTCTCTAATGTCTCTCCAGATTCAGGCAGACCCCTCTATCGATTTGTTCTATCTCAACGCTTGCTCTGGAAAGACGATGATTAAAGGTACATAAATGGATATAGCACGAGGCATCAGACCTCTCTATGAAATTTATTGTTTTCTAACGTCCCCACCTCCTTCATCCAGCATAAAACAAATCGATAGCGGTGTGGGTGTGGTCTAAATAGTATCTGAAAATCATATCTATCCTATCTCATCCTACAGTCGTATGGTCTTCCGGGTAGAACAAATCGACAGAGGTGTCTCTGTCTTCGGGAAAGGTCCTGTCGTGGCATGGTCAGATTATGGAAATTACGATTTCCGAAATCATGATTTCTAAAACACGGATTTCCAAAACCAGGATACTAAGTACTCTACACGAATGAATCCATACTATGGACTCGTTCGTTGATCGAGAACAGGAACTTGAGGAACTAACGAGCCGATACAATTCGGACCGCGCTGAATTCGTTGTCCTATACGGACGACGTCGACTCGGTAAGAGCGAGCTCGTCCGTCAGTCGATTGCTAACCGGGATGATGCAGTCTACTACCAGGCGATCGAGTCGACTGCACAAAATCAACTCGAGCAGTTTGTTGACGTAGTTACAGACCAATTTCCTTCCCTCGAAAATATTCGCCGAGACTGGGAAGCACTACTCAGTGCATTAGGTGATCAGAATGCAGTCATCGTTATCGACGAGTTTCCGTTTCTCCTCGAGGAAGATGATTCACTTCCTTCACGGGTTCAGCGAGTCTGGGACACGCGACTTCAGGAGACTGGAATAACGCTTGTACTTGTCGGTTCCTCAATTAGCGTAATGGAGGATGAAGTGCTTGCTGGCAACAGCCCATTGTATGGCCGTCGAACAGCAACTATTGACCTGAAACCTCTCTCTGTCGGGAACACAAAGGAATTCTACCCGCAGTACGACGATGAAGCCGTTGTTATAGCGTGGGCGATCTACGGTGGAACGCCATACTATCTTCAGACCGTTGACCCCACTGAGGCACTTGCAGCAAATGTCCAGCAGTCTATTCTCTCAGAACGTGGTCTCCTGTATTCTGAACCGGAATTTCTTCTTCGAACAGAGCTTCGACAACCGAATACCTACTTCAGTATTCTCCGAGCCTTGGCACATGGCCGCCGAACTCCCAACGAAATCGCTGGAATGGCTGGCGTCGAGTCCCAGTCACTGAGTACGTATCTTCAGAAACTACGTCGGCTTCGGCTTGTTGAACGTCACATCCCGGTAACTGAATCACCGACATCGTCAAAGCGAGGTCGATATCGGCTCTCTGCGCCACTATTCCGATTCTGGTTTCGGTTCGTCTATGGGAATCAGGATCGGCTTTGGTTGTTAGGCGACGATGCATACGACGAGCTCGTTGCTCCTGAGCTATCGGATTATGTTAGCCCACTTTTTGAACGACTTTGCCAGCTAGCCCTCCCAAATCTGATCGACCGCCGATTCCATACTGTCGGTCAATGGTGGTTCAAAGAGCACGAATTGGACGTCCTCGGATTAACTGACGACGGACTAGTCGCTGGTGAGTGTAAGTTCACGTCATCTCCTGTCAGTGAGGGTGTTCTTGCAGACCTAGAGCGAACTGCCGGACACGTTCGTTGGTCAGGCGAGCCAGCGGATGCGACGATACAGTATGTTCTGTTTAGCCGATCTGGATATACTGCTGATCTTCGCCAGCAGGCCACGACTCGAGATGATGTTGTGCTCTACGACCTTGCTGACGTTGTGAGTGCTTCTGCTGAGTAAGATACTCGGTTTGGTAATTAACTTGGACAACTTCGAGACGATTCTCACAGATTAACCAACACGCTTGAGCTTTTCACTGCCAATGAGATCTGTCCAACTCGAAGCCCGCCCATCTGACGAACGATCGAAGTAATTCTGGTCGATCGCCAATCGAGGCGATCGACCTGTCAACTTCCCACTCAAGATCAATGAAATTGAACGGAACGAAGTTTCCAAGCAAGTCGATTTTGCCGGCCTTCCACACTTGTTCGACTGGCATGAGTTCAGGAGCATAGGTTGGCATCTTGGGAAAAGACACAGCGACCAGGGTCGCTGTGTTAAACTCTGGTGCTGTCAAGAGCCGTTGAGCATACTTATGCGATGAAGCATTATCCCAACAGACAGCTGCAGGTTTGTTATAGTAATTCAAGAAGTCCCGCACAAACTCGGCAATTATCAACCCAGGAAGCCCATCTGAGGTCATCCAATGACTGAAGGCAGTCGCGCCGCTGGCAGGCGCGACTGCCAGCACTTCAAGAACTTTCCAGCGCTCCCATTTTCCTGAGCCAACGGTGACTGGTGTCTGTCCACGCGGTCCCCACGTCCGTACAACCGTTGATTGCATACCAAACGAACTCTCGTCAACGAAAACGAGGAGTTCATCGTTCAGCCGCGCTTTTTTTCAATTGCCGGAACCGTCTCATTCAGCCACTCCTCAACAGCCGCCTCGTCGCGCTCACGAGCGCGACGTTGCGGCTTCTGGCAGCTCCAATCAATCCGCTGCATATAGCGCCAGGCTGTCGGTATACTCACAGAGACGCCAAATTCCTGCTCGATCGTAATACGAATTCGATCTAACGTCCACTGATCAGTCTCGAAACCGTGAGCTTGCGGACCTTGCTGGAGCAGGTCCGCAAGCTCGCCGAAGTCTTCTTTCGGAAGGGTTGTCGCAGATCCGGGATGCGGTTTCGAACGGAGACCGTCGTTTCCCTCCTCTTCGTGCATCTTCTTCCACCGGTACACCGACCACGGTGTAACTCCCTCTACTTCAGCGATCTCATACGGACTGTGGCCAAGTTCCAGCATGGCGACGGCACGCCGTCGCCGTGCTTCCAATTCTTCTTTCGTTCCGGCTGGACGTGTCACAATGTCTAAGATAGGCGCCGAGCGAAGATAGCGCTTTGCTCGGTGAAAAGCTCAACGCTACTTGGATCCGATGATCTGATGCCTAATATGGATATTCGCTTCTAGAGTCTGTAACAGATACCTGTTACAGATAACCGTAGCAGATAGAAGGCACAGAATAAAATAACAGACTTCTGTAACAGACATAGACAACAGACATATGTTACGTACTATTAGGGCAGATATATGCTATATATGTCTGTTAGTAGTATCTGCCTCTATAATCTGCCCCGAATGTCTGACACAGGTTTAAGTAATGGATGACTGTACCTGGTATTGATGATAACAGCAGTCGTCTATTCAGAGTCAGGCGGAACGTTCAAAACAACGACGACAGCTAACCTCGCAGTCAGTTTAGAGCGAATGGGGCTGGACGTCTGCGCCATTGACCTCGATCCACAAGAGGGAAATCTCACAACCCTGTTTGACGTTGGCGAACACCGAAGTGATCCGGATGCAGACAATCTCGTAAAGCACGTCTTGGAAATGCCCGATGGGGCATTTGAAGACCTCATTGAAACTTCAGATGAAGGGGTCGATGTAATTCCAAGTCACGATATGCTTGGTGACTTCACGTCTAATCTTGAGCAGAAAATCGCCTATGAGACAGGGATGAAGAACATGACCAAAGAGGAGTTTCCACGGTACGAGTTGCTGTATGATCTGTTATGGAACGAGCAGCAACTTCATGAGCAGTACGATGCCGTTCTCATCGATCCAAACGCTCGAGCGGAAGATCTTCTGTACAATGCGATCTATGCTATGCGGACACTGGTTGCACCAGTCAAACCAGCTGGAAAAGGCAATCTAAGTCTCGACGGGCTTGAGGAACTCGTCACGAACATGGAGACGCAACTGGGAATTGAGGTTGGGCTTTCGTGTGTCGTTCCCTCTGGTGTTGGGCAGACCAACGCTCATCAACAGTATTCTAAGCGGTTCAAAAACACAGATAACTATGCGACTCCCGTTACGATTCCGGATCGCGAGAGTTTGATGGATACGATGTGGGAAGCGCGTGGTTCTGCATACAAAGTTATCGAAGAGCGCTGGAAAACCTTCGAAAAAGATGGAGAGATGGTAAGCGAGCCCGGTCAGCGACGAATTCGCGACCGCGAACTTGAGACGGCTCGGGACATCTATGAACTGGCCGCATTTATCGCAAGCGAGACGTTCAATGCTGAAATTGATCCGGAATTAGTACTTGATATCGAAGAGCACGAGAAAAGAACCTTCGATCTTCATGACGACGTTGAAACAGAGGTGACGGTCTAATGAAGGAAGGGTCTGGAAATTTGGATTTCAGTCAAACAAGCGATGATGCCGAAACTGAATCGGAGTCCAAACCGCAGGCTGATGGCGAGAGCAGCGCTGAACAAGTGACGCCCCAGTCCCAGCAGGTACAGAGCACCTCAGACACGACTAGCAGTCAATCCACGTCTGTCACTGATTCTCAGCAGGACCCACAAGGGTACCCATACTTTGTCCGTCGGTCTAACGTTGGAGACGAACGAGACAATCGGCTCGAGGTCCATCTGAGGTCGGAAGTAAGTGATCAAGAGTCCGAATTTCGGAGTGCCCTTGCTAGCGCTCTCGAAACAGACGAAGTTCCAAAAACAGATGCGAGAGAATTCGCCCTCAAGTACGCATTTGAGAACCCAGAAGATGTTGCTGAACTAATGCGCGATGAGGGATTTGGATTACTCGACTGACTTTTGATAGTGGGTACATCGATTACCATCTTCTTCGTGATCGAACGCCTTAGCCCTGTTAAACCCTGGTTAGCATCTTCTATAGAAATTGGAAATTCTGTATAGTCACATATCATTTACGACGCTCTGGACATATACGATACCTAGTCTATGTATTTTGGTTGTCGAGGATGGGACAACCAAATACACGATAGTAGTTAGCCAGTATCATAAATAGCGAACCCTACGAAAATGATGTTCTTAGAATCACCACAATCCGGCGGAAACGGGTTACTCGAGGCGATTTCGCGTGAGTAGCGAGCAGAGCCGATGGTCGCACAAATCGCTCGAGGAACTCCGTGAGTTCTGGAAAACCGAAATCGAACTCGCACTGGATGTACTGGCCACGACCTTGAGGACAACCTACCCATCAGTATCTACTCGACGTCGGCTACGGTGGACTCACTTATACGCTTCGAGAGCACCACAAAATGACCCTCTCGGAATTTCTCGAGTCTGTAGGCCACGTCGAGGAGGCCGCGGAGTGCTAGTGGGGTATCGACGACGAAACCACCATCGACGAACTCGAGTCGTTCATCCCGACGCTTGAGCGTCGCCAAGGGCTTGCCAATACTACAGTCACGGCGAAACGCTCACGACTCGCGACCTACGCACAACTGTACGACGAGCTTTACGGCCGGGCCATTCTCGTGGATCGCGTTGTCGACGGCGCCGAACGGGCGGCCGAGATTCGACGCGTCCTTGCGGTGTTCGACGAACTCGACACCGACCTTGGGACTGACGCCTCGAAGCAACGATATCTGAGCGCCGTCACCCAGTTCGACAGTCATCTCGAGCGCCGGGCGATCGCCGCGTTCAACTCAGCCTCGAGAATCAATGAAGAGTACAAATTATTTACTGAAATTCTTCTGTGAGCGCGGGAACGATCTCGAAGAGGTCGTCGTGGATCGCGTAGTCGGCGATGTCCATGATCGGGGCGTTGGGATCGGTGTTGATCG
>NZ_JAAVUO010000076.1:0-7180 GCF_012163165.1 Natronococcus sp. JC468 | reverse complement strand
GACGGTCTCCTTCAACCCCAGCGCATTCGTTCACCGACTTGGGGCTTAAACAGGATTCTCATAAAGTCAGAGCCGTGACGTTCGTTATCGAAAACTGTACAACCACAATACAAGAGTCCTCTCGACACTCTTCGTAATTCGAATGACTTTTTGACAATGAATTCACAACTACACATGCAAGGAGCTGATCCTTGCCACCTGCCGAGCTCAGAGGTGTCGTGGCACTGACGCACCCTCCCCAATCCACCAGCGATCGTTGCAGACCACTTCCCCCGGTCTCTACGATTGAAAATTGGAAAATTCTCTCATCAAGTAGCTCTCACCAGACTCCCACCCCCTGCTCGTCATGTTCTAACTTGTAAATTAAATGGTCGAGCCGAGAAGACAGGGCGGCGGGATTTCTTGTTTTCAGCTTGTCAGTTTCATCCTCGAGCATTCAATAGTCCATGATCCGAAGGTTCGAGTCCTCACAACAATCTTCCCTCACTTAACTAGGGTCACAGTTCCCTCTCAGTCACGGCTGTCTATCATTTGTCACTTTCGTTGGTGATCGATGCAGTGACGTTAGAAAGCGCGTCTCGGCCAAAGAGGACCACGAGACCCGCTCCCAAGAGGTCAAAGATGATGTCTCCGATCGCATCGAGTCGTCCGTAGTGAACAAGTAGCGGTTCGAACCCTTTCCGATCGCCGATTGCGTGGATGACGTATTCAAATATCTCCCAGAGAATACCGAATCCGAGTGTCACTCCCGCAATCACTGCCGGTCTGGATTTTGGTAAAGAGTTCCCTCGGGTGCCCTTCTCGGCCTCCGCTTGAAACGCGATATCTGTGGCCCCCGCGACGACAACACCAGATAGCGTATGGGCGAGGTGATCCCACCACCAGATCCGATCGTACGGACCCAGCATCCCCAACGTGTGGACCAACGCCGCTACCGAGACCCACACTCGTTGCCACGGATGGAAACGAGCACCGTATCTGTTCTCGAGATATCTCGGTATCGCTGCAAACAGCAGCGAGACGATACCGTTGACGATCACGCTTGGGTCGCGTTGACGGACTCCTTCGACGAGCGCGGTGACGATAACGAGTTGGAGACCGAGGTTCGCGGTCCGTTCGCTACCATCCTCTCTCTGCGAACGGAGCCAAGTTTTGAGGGTTGTGATCATCTTGCGGTAGCGAAGAAACCCCGTGCTTTAGCACGGGGAGGAATCGCGTTCGTCCGTGTCTCGACTCGCCCTGCTACGGCTCCCCGGTGTCCAACGCTTCGACGCCTTCGAGCATCAGCCCCTTCCAGGTGTAGCCGCGCTTGTCTTTGATCGCCTTCAGCCGATCGTACTGTTCTTCGTCTACCTCGAATCTGATTTCTATGCCCATACATACGTGTACTATCCGTGGGTTTAAGTCCATTGTGGTCATAAACTGTACTGTCGAATGGCCGCTGAAACGCCCGTCACGAAAACGCTCGAAGCCACGCTCGCTCCGCCCACTACGGGAAAAGAGCAATGCCTCGAGCGGACCGTGGCGACCTACCGCCGTGCGCTCTCGGACGCCTTCGAGAGTGGCGCGGATACACAAACGGCGGTCAACGATGTCGTTACGCCGTATACGCTCACGTCCTACGCCAAGGACGCGCTCAAGAACTACGTCCCGAAGCTTCGGGATACGTACAACGCGTCGGAGTTGGCCGACGACCATCCCGTTCGGTTCACGAACCGTGGGTTCAGTCTCGACCACTCCGACGAACGGGCCTACGAGTTCTGTTGGCGCGTTCCGCAAGCGGGGCATGGGAACGCCTTCTGGATTCCGCTTCGGATCAATCCCGAGCAGGAATCGCTCTGGTTCGACCTGCTCAACGAAAGTGCGACAGTCGGCGAGTTCCGACTGCAACAGCACCGAACGAATTGGGTGCTGCACGTCACAGTCGAGTACGACGTAGCCGAACCAAAAACGCCGGACGACCCGACTCGAATTGTCTTCGATATCGGCGAGTCCAAACTGCTGACAGGTTGTGCCTGTCAGAACGATACTCCGACCCAACCGTACATCTACGATGGCGGCCGCGCTCGAGCACTCCGGAAGGAGATGTACACGACGCTGAAGCGCCTGCAAGAGCGTGACGCCGCCGATTGGCGAGTGGACGAACGTTTCGACCACTACCAGAACGTACTCACGGATATCGTCGAGAAGGCGTCTCACGAAGCCGTCGAGTACGCCGCATCCTTCGAGGATCCAGTGATCGTTCTCGAAGACTTGTCGTACATCCGTGAGAACTTGGACTACGGGAAGTACATGAATCGACGCTTGCACTCGTGGGCGTTTGCCCGACTCACCGACCGGATCGAGGACAAGGCCCTCGAAGCCGGTATTCCGGTCGAGTTCGTGAACCCGCGCTATACGTCTCAGACGTGCCACGCTTGCGGTCACATCGGTCGGCGTGGTTCGCAAGCTGAGTTCACGTGTACGAACGCGGAATGTTGGGTTACGGAGTACCAAGCAGATATCAACGCGGCCGCGAACATCGCTGGTCGCTTTGATCCGTGGGGAGAGAGCGTTCCTTGGAAACCGGAACGCGATGACTCGCCACGGAATGGGTGCCGTTGTGACACGGCCACAGGACACCGCACGCCGAGTCGGCAATCCCGACAGACGACGCTTGCGGCCTTCGAGTCCTGAAACCTCCTCAATCGCGAGGCTTCCCTTGTAGGAAGCCCCGCCCTAAAGGGCGGGTGAGGATGTCACGGTTAGAGCGGGATTTGCTCGAGGAAATCCTCGCTCTGTGCGTCCAAGTGGTCGAGACGTGCACCCAGCATCTCACGCATCATCATGACTAGCGGATTGTTCTCACCGGATCCTGTGATGGCCGTCTCTTCGGAGTGAACGTTATTGCTGGTCTCCGCACCCAACGTTGCAAGCATGATGGTCTCGCGGTCGGCCATCACGAAGCGGCCGACCTTTTCGTGCTCCGGTGGCAAATTCAGCCAGTCCAGTTGAGGCTCCCAGATGGTTGCCCCGGGTACCTGCTTGCGGACGAGGTCGCGCACCTCCGTGGATTGCGATCCGAGATAGACATCGACGCCACGGTCGATGGCGTCCTGCAGACGACGAACGCAGCCGTCCTCCAGCAGCCCGTCGGTCGTGAGCATCAGGAACAACTCGTCGTCAGCCTGTTCAAACAGCGATTGCCCGTGCGCGATAACGTTATCGCGACCCTCAATAGTCCAGATATCGTCGGAGTAACGGGCCGACGGTACGATGGCACGTGGCGTTTCGTTCGGACGGAAGTCCAGCCATTCGTCGTCCAAGGCCACATGACCGTTGTACGTGGCCGTCCCAGTGTTGGTGTCGTAGGAGATGAGCTCAGCTTGTTCGAGCTTTGGCAGGTGAATGTGGTGGAGTTCCACCAGCAGATCTTCTGCAGGGTCCTGCTCGTCATCAACGGCACCACTCTCTCTGGAGATGACTCCCCGTGCAAGTTCGATCCGCGTGAGCGGACTCTCAGCGTCCTTCAGTGTCGCGAGGATGACCCGACGGCGCTTGACAGCAAGGTTGGCGATGACTGTGTTCCAGCCGGGCGATCCTATGGCAACCATCTGTTGAAATTTTGGGTCCGACAGTGTAGGGTGGTTCGTCGTGGTCACCGTGCCTGCCGACTGGTTCCAATCGATGAGCCCTGCTTCCTCCAGTTTCGGAAGGTGGACGTGGTGGAGAGCAGCCTGAATCGCGTCGACATCTTTGGGGGCGACATCCAACAGAGGCTGTTCCTGCTCGGCGGCCGTGAGATTCGTCGCGAGTTCTCGCAGGTCAAGTGGTGAGGTTCGGTCAAGAAGAATCCTGAGAGTATGCTGGCGGCGTGGCTCCCTTAGACTAGATAAGATAGGATTCTCGGTGACGGTTGATGCTCTCTGTTCCATAACCAGAAGTAGCCCCCCTTACGGGAAAGTAACTATCCTGACTACCTCAGGTTTTTAAATATCCGCTATACATCAATCTTGTCTATATCCGTCACTAACATCGTTTCGACGAACTCTTCGATACCCCGGCGTAGACGTTCGGATGCCGACTGTGTCGAGATCCCGAGACGGTCAGCGATCTCATCCATTGTCGCCTCGCGTGGAATTGCAAAGTAGCCCTCTTCGACTGCTACGACTAGTGCCTCCCGCTGTGGGTCCGTGAGACCACCCATGTACTGATGTGGAATTTGAGACTGAGTGAGATTCTCTAAGCTAAACGTAATCTCCTGATCAGTAAGATAGTCTCGGAATATATTAAATTGGTTACGTGATCCGAATCGGATGGTGAGCCACCAGTCGTCATTAGTCGTTTCCGCATCCAGGATCGACGCTTTAGAGTCAAGCGCAACATCCAAATGTTGTTGAATCTCTTCGGCCCAATCTATTTGGTAGAATTTTTCGTTGTTATACTCAACTTCAGTGACTACCTTGTTAACTGTAGGGTCGTCTTCCAGCGCGATATCGAATGCGTCGAAATTATCACCTACGACCCAAACACAGGGCATTACCCAGTGTCGGCTATGAGCAGCAAGCTGTTCGGCTTTCACCTCCATGGCTGGAACCTCGCGAAGCGCGTGCGCGAGCGCAAAGTCGTCGACCGCGACCGAAAATGTGGCTATGAACATCATTCAATATATACGCCGGAGCCGTAAAACAGAACTGAATCTGCTACAAGAACGAGTCGACGTTACGCGTAGAACTCCCAGAGAACCCATCCAGAGGAACTAATTTTCAAACGGAGTCCATAGGTATCAGCACTGATATTCGAGTTTCGTACGAGGAATATCAATTTCTGACGAGAAAAGATATGAGCGTCTTCAGCATCAAAAGTAACTCCAGCAACTAGGAAAGAGCCTCCGTTCTTTAAGGCTCAGTTTTTTTGACTTCGAAGTGGTCGATCGTACCGTCCTTGTAGACGTGAATCTGGTAGCCACAATAGACGAATGACACTTGAAATTGTGGTGTGTTTGTGCTGGTGAGAAGAGACTCCAGTGCGTCGGGATCGATCGTTTTGTACAGCGGTGGAAGATCGAGCGGTGATTCGTCTGTTTCTGTGGCGATAGCCGTTATAATTCGGGAAGTAACGTTCATACGGAGAGGGTTGTTTCTTTGGTGAGGTCCAGAGTGCCTGAACCAGTAGTAGGGTATATTCGGTGAGGCTCTATAAAGGACGGGTGAAACGTGTTCAGTAAAGCAAGTATGTAGACACGAGTCATTGTTGGATCCCCAATACCGATAACCGAAGCAGTACTATCGGACGGTAACTGTCTGATGGAGGATGAGGAAAAAACAAAAGGTGGACCGTTTGAAGAACAGTATTCGGACGACGAGATCCTGGCGTTTATCGCAACAGAAGAGGTCGTCACGACACGGGAAGTTGCGGACCATTTCGACTACCATCTGCAGACAGCCCGCCGGCGACTAAAACTGTTACACGGAGAGAGCCGGATCCGACAGAAAGACGTCGGGAAACGGTTCGTCTGGTGGCTTCCACACGACTAGCGCTCCGTATCCGGCCAAGACAGGAAGACAGCCCAGCGGCTCTAACATGGAGAACTAATTGAGAGAGGTATACCGCTGGTGGAACTGTAGCTGCGAGGCATTCGAGTCGATCACGTCCGACCGCAGCGAATCATCGTCAGGCCTGTCGGCCACCATCTCCCCGGTGGCTCGGATAGTTGACGAAAACCACGAACGTTATCTACTTTGCCCCTGTGCTAGATAGTGGCACTACAAAAAGTGCCATGCGGCAGAGGGCGCTATCACCTACCGTCACCAACCCGGAACCACCCACTTGCCGGCTCCGAACTCATGGCGGCTGGTACCCTCTGTTGTTCCTGAGGAATCAGTGAGCAGCGGCACCCTTCACACTATGAGGGTAAGTCCGCTGATTCACAGTGATCAAGACAGAGTTCGGCCAATTCAGGGAGATCTCGGACTAAAACCGTCTCAGACCGTCTATCGTATTCAATGAGCCCTGCATCTTTGAGTTCTGGAAGATGTATGTGATACAGATTTATTTTGACTCTCTCGACTGCTTTATCTGGAACTTCACTGGGTTTAGAGTCGTATTCCCACGCAACAAGTTGATGAGATATTTCACTTTTGGGGGCTGGTCCTTCATCCCGAAGGTATGAGATGATACGTCGCCTCTGGGTGTTACTGAAGGTACCTAGAATCTCGTCAAACCGGTTGCTGGCGTTGAAAGTGGAGTTTCCGTGAATTATATCGGAATCTCTAGGGTTGTCTGACATGGGTATGATTATTGATACACATACGCTTAAAGCTCGGGTCTTATTCTTAAGGCACTAAATTGTAAATAGATAGCTGGCGTAGAGATAGAGTTAACTACACCAAATACTATCGAGAAAAATTCTCCGGATAGCCTCAGTGGGCAGTGAATATGACTATAGTGCATTTCTAAATAGAAAATATTATCACTCTGCATCCGGAACGGTGTAGTAATGAGTGCATCAGAAGCGTTTCGACAAGACACAGAACCACGTGGAACCTGGGACGACATCCGCGATCTGCCTCCGAGTGCCAAACTCGTTGTAAAGGTCCTCGAGCACAACGATGCGATGACCCAGCAACAGCTCGCCGATGAAACGCTGTTGCCCACTCGGACGGTGCGGTACGCGCTGAATAGACTCAAGGACGAGCACGTGATCGACTCACGCTTTTCGTTCTCTGACGCCCGGAAACGCCTGTACAGTCTGAATATCGAATCGTAACCGGACAATTTCCGTGGGTTTTAGACGTTCGTACGCTGCCACCAACTTCTGTTGGAGGTTAGTTTGCCTTGCTAGCCTGCCAGACCGAGACGGAAGTCTGGACTATCCATCCCCAGGCCTCGCCGGAATCGGGACCGCTGTTCTCTCGGGACCTTTCCGCGATCACCATCCCGCAGTCAGGACAGACATACGCTACCTTGGTCCCGCGCGGCTTGCGGACCCAGTCGCCGTTGACGGGGCTTGAGTGATCACACCCCCAGCAGTACAGCGTCGCCTTCAGCCCCTCGCGTGCGTCGTGGTCGTGACTGACGGAACGAGTCATCAGAGGTCAAAAGAAGCTCTCGCTAATAAACGAGGTGGTGTTCGTGCCATATTCGGAAATAGCGATGGCGTCCCGTTCCTCCGTGTAGTGGACGAGACCTGCTTCTGCTA
>NZ_JAAVUO010000075.1:0-7400 GCF_012163165.1 Natronococcus sp. JC468 | reverse complement strand
CACTACTACAACCGCCAGAGACCGCACCAAGCTCTCGACGGAAAGACGCCGATCGAGGAGGTGCAGAACTAGACAGTGCCAAACACGTTAGATATTTATCTAGGGATCACCTCTCCGTGTTCTCTGTCGTCAGCGACTCTGCCAGTTCATGAAAGCTCTCGATGATCAGATCAGGTTCTCTCCCGTATGGTTCCCACGCTCGGCCTTTTCGATTGAGCCAGACGCCTTGCATCCCGGCACTCAGCGCCCCATTCACGTCACTCCAACTTGCGGTTACGTGAACGAGGTTTCCGAGGGGGACGCCAATGCGTTCGGCTGTGTATTCGTATAACTCCCGTGCCGGCTTATACAGATGGATGTCATCGGCGCTAATTACGCTGGTGATGATGTCCGCAAGGTTGGTGTGGTCGATCAAAGAATCGAGCAGCGCTGGATCACCATTGGAGAGAATATGGATGTCGTACCCGGCGTCGCGGATGGTCTCGAGCCCTCCTCGAACATCATCGAATACGTCCAATTCATGATACACCGAGAGAACTTCCTCGATTTCATCGTCGGTCAGGTCTACATCGAAGACATCGAGGGCATGTTTGAGTGCGAGCCGGTGTCGATCTACTGCTGGCCGATAAACGTTGATTTCGTTTCCAACCATCGCATATTCACGCGTGCGAAGTTGCCATACCCGAGCAAGTGCTGTGGCCTCAGGGGTATGGGCTTTAAGCGCCTTTCGAGACGACTCAACATCTACAAGGGTACTGTACGAATCGACGACTACCGATTCAATCCGGGATGGATCTATCTGCATATTGGTGATAGGATTCCCTCGTTATAAATGGATCAGATCAAGACAATATTGGCAAGAGGTGGGGGAAGAAGTTTTCAATGGCAGATTTCAGTACATAGCTCACTGAGGCGTACCAGCCGTTCTTTAGCTGTAACCACCACCAAGAAGGGACACTCTCTGCATACAATACGACCCTTCTCTGGCTGTTGCTTTGAGGCCATTATGGCTAGTCTCGAATAGACGTCTTCTGAGTAAAAGAACGGCTCGTATGTGAACTGAACAGCTCAATTTCTTTTTAAACGAAGTGTAGTTGGCTATATCGATGCAAGTTCTATGATTTTAAGATAACAAAAATAGTCTACTGGCTACTGTTACAATCGTCTCACTATTCACCAATAGCGGGGTTCCGTTAACTGGCCCGGTCGGCAAGGATTCACCAGTACGGTCTTAGTCACATCCGTTGTGAGGACGAATGTGAACATGATCATTAGATAAGCGCAGTGTCGACCTCCATTCGGTCGAACGTTGCCTTGTGGATACGTCCGACTATAACCTCGCTATCGAGGCTGCTATGGCCGCGAGTGACGACGTCGGGAAGCGCAAAGAAATCGGGCGAGCGAAACGAGAGACCGAGCGGCGCCCCGAGAAAGGCTACTATCAGAGAAGGCCTCCTTACGGCCTCACGTTCGACGACGCCGGCGAGCGCCTCGTTCCTGGAGAGCAGTTCGACGTTGCCGTTCGGGCTCTCGAGCTCCGGGACGCCGGCCACTCCTACCGGGAATCGCCGATGAGCTTGAGCCCGCTAAGTCGACTGTCGACCGTATCCTTGACCGACGGGAGCAGTACGAAAACCTCCGGTAAACCTCGAGCGACAATATTTCTTTTCGCGGATCCCGTTCGGTAGAGAAAGTTCCCCTGGTTTATATAAATCTATGGAAACGACAGAGGATGAAGCAATTGATGAGCTTAGTATGTGGTCCGCTCCAGATTTCATCAGTGTGCGTGACTTCACAACTATCTTGAGGTCGCGTTTCATAGGTGGATATGCTGTTTCACTAAACAGCCGACCGCCGCGGTGTCTCTAACACCGAGGCGGCTTCCTTCCCGGGAGCATCGCCCGTAAGCGACCGGTCTGCATTACCGTTTGCTACAACGGTTACGGAGTTAATCCTGACGGTTTTGCTTAAAGCAAACGGTTAAGTGATCAGCAGCCATAGGCTGAAATATGAGCGATAACCAACCCCGGGAAGGTGGCGGGAAATACGGAGAGAAAGTGACTGAGCAGGATATCCTCAAGGCGTTTGATTACAGCGATGACCCATTCCTCACGACTACGGAACTCGCCGAGCAACTTCCTGTCTCACGTCAAGCTGTGAGTTATCGCCTCGAACAGATGCGCAAGAAAGGTCTCGTCGACAAGAAAAAGACTGGTGCCCGTGCTGCCGGCTGGTGGGCTATGCTTGGACCGCGTCTTTCCGACAAAGCCGAGGAGCGGGCCAACGCTGCAGATCCAGACAGTACGATCTCTCACGAGAAACTGAAGGCCGAACTCGATATCGAGTGACGACCTCGTGGCCGAGACTGAGTACTCGGAACGTGCAGCCGACTGGTTGCGTGACGCCGAGCCTGACGTACAAGAACAGGTTATGAAACGTATCGAGCAGGCACAGGACTTTCCCGACCACTTTCTCGATCGACCCCGTGGGTCAGAGTACTACAAGCTCCGCGCTGGTGATTATCGCGCAATCATTGACTGGCAACGAAGTAGGGACCCCGAAGTGTTATTCGTTCGCGAGATTGACCACCGAAGCACTATCTACGACTGAGTGTCTGACGCACGTCTGGCTGATTCTTATCGTAACTGCACCGAATCGGTAGCGCATGGAGCCGATTACGCTCCGACTCTCTTCAGACATACTCGAGAAAATCGACAACGAAGCCGAAGAGCAGGGTCTAAGCCGTGCTGAGTCCTTTCGAGAAATTGTTGGGAATCGCCACGAACACGAAGAGATTCGGAGCGATTACGAGATGAAGCTTTCCGATTACGAGGAGAATCTGAGTGAACTCAAGACCGAAGTTGAGCGATTACGTAACGAAAAGCGGCTGATTCTTGAACAACGCCGAGAGAATATGGAGCTGGTAGAGTACGTGGAACGTGAGAAAAGTCTATCCGAGCGCAAGGCCCAAGCTGGTGATTGTTACGCGCGCGAAGTGGTGGCTCACAGGGATACCCAACGCCGAAGGATAACGGACTGAGAGACCGTGTCGATTATTTTCGTAGCGAGAAAGGACTGTCAGTAAACTACCCCGCCCTACTCGCCTCCTTCCGTTTTGCGACGGTTGGTCACTCTTTGAGGGCGGGGCTTTACCACACCGACATTGTGCCCTGCCACCCCATGCGTGGACGCGGCCCGGCTTTTTTCCCGTCCACGGGCTAGGTAGGCCCGTACGCGGTAGGGCAGAGTAGCTCACAATACGAGGATCACAGGTTCACTGTTCAGACTACAAGCCGCTGAGCCCACTGTCTTCGGATTCGTTACTCATTCCGGTTTCGGAGTCGTCCATCCCGTTCTCAGACTCGTTGTTTCCGCCTAGTCCGCCGTCCTCGGATTCATTGTCCATTCCATTCTCGGTCTCATTTTCTTCGCCGAGGCCACCCTCCTCGGACTCGTTGTCCATTCCGTTTTCGGACTCGTTGTCCTCGCCAATTCCACCGTTTCCAGAGTCGTCCATTCCATTTTCAGACTCGTTGTCCTCACCGATTCCACCGTTTCCAGAGTCATCCATTCCGTTTTCGGATTCATTCGCTCCGCTTTCTGCTCTGTTGAATAGCGGTGTTTCTATGGAAGGTCGCAATTTGATTCGACGTGTAAGCTGCTGACAGTGGTGGTCTCAAAATCACCGCTACTTCACTTCGGCTCAGAGGGCGCTATTCACCTATGGAAATTCTGCTGGCTGACCAAACCACGTTTGCCAAGATAATTCTTCGGGGCGACGAGGGCTTGCTGCATCTGCGAGCGTAGAATCAGCAAGCGGCGAACCGATAGTTACTGAAACAGCCGAGGGTGTCATAGAACTCTTCTCACACCGTGATGATCGTACTTCCCGGATTGTCTCCGCGTTCGTAGTTGGTGATAGCGATAACAAGGCGAAGGCACAGGGCAAGAAACACCTGCGCCCGTGCGTGGACGCGGCCTCGGGCGTGCATTCGCCCGAGGCCGCACTCCTTCACTGATTCGTTGGTTCGTTCGACTCCAGTACGGCGGTTGTACGTCTTATCCAACGTGGACTGCTTCAGCTGAACGTCCTCACTATGTTGTTCGATGCGGTCTTCGACCCTGTACTCGATGTCTTTTGGCTTAGCGGTGTTTCGCGCGTTGTACGGAGCGACTGGCACGACCCCTGTGTCCAGCAGGTAGTCGTGCCAGTCGAGGGTGTCGTAGGCGCTGTCACCGACCATCCAGGTCGGCTTGGCGACGGCGAGCGCGTCACGCGTGACGCGCATCGCCGTCTCCTCTGGCGCTTGCTTACTCTCTGTGAACTCCGCCGCAATCGGGATCTTTTGCCCGGTCGAGACGATCGTACAGCCGTAGCCATAGTAGTACTCGTCGTCGGTTGGATCGTAGCACTTTGACGCATCTTGATCGGTGGGCATCGCCCTCACGTCAGTTGAATCGATACAGTAGGTCAGGTCGAGCAGGCCGCGGCAGGCGGCCTGCTCGACGAGGTGGTCGAATACCTCGTCAACGATGTGTTCGAGGGCGGTGAGAAAGCGATCGACCGCGTCTCTCGACGGCGGTCGATCGAACCCACAGCTCAGCCAGACAATCGTGTTCCGAAGCTCTCGTGCAACGGGACGAATGCCGTAGATGTCCTTGTAGTAGCAGTGGAGAAAGCCACGCATCAACTCTGGTGACTCGTGGTCTCGTGTTCGCCCCGTCTCCGCCGGGGCGAACACGTCGAACTCTTCGAGAAACTCGAAAGAGAGGTGCTCGAACAGTGCTAGCGTCTCGGTCTCCACGACATTGAAGAACGAGTCTACCGAAGGAGCATCTTGCAGGGTCGCTGGACTCATTCACCTCAGCGTTCACCCTGCTCTTTGGTGTGCCACTCGTTCTATGACACCCTCGAAACAGCCATCAGGCGGGAGACTTCTTGTTTGCGAGAGCAGTCGCTCACGCTGCCACCAACCGGCCAATGAGCGCCGCCCTGGCGGCGCTCAGGCACTCACCCCTGGTGGATCGTACACCTCCTCACGGTCCAGCATGTGATACATTGAAACCAGCAGCTTCCGAGCAGTTGCTACAATCGCTGTTTTCGAGTTCTTCTTTCGATCTAACCGGTTGTAAAACCGGCTGAGATACTCGTCTTCGCACGTATGTACCGCTGAGTACGATGCTTGAACGAGCAGCCACCGGACTCGTCCTGATCCTCGCTTCGAGATGCTCCCCTCAAACCGCGAGTCGCCAGACTCGCGGATTATCGGGTTCAATCCGACATAGCTTACGACCTCTTTGGCCCGGTCAAACCGGTCGATCTCTCCCAACTCTGCGTAAATCGTCAATGCCGTAAAGTAACTCACACCAGGAATCGTCATCAGGAGCTGGGTCTCCTTCAGAGACCCAGCCCGCTCCTCGATCTCTGCTTCCAACGACTCAATCTGTTCAGTGAGTGTCTGAATGAGCTCCAGATACGACTCCAGCAACGCATCCCACGGTGCCGGGAGCGAGAGTTCCGCTAGGAACTCTCGTCCCTTCACACTCAGTGGTTTCACCTCCTGAGTGATCCCGTGATCACTCAACAAGCCATGGATCTTGTTCGCGTACTCGGTCCGGTTCTCAACGAGCTTTTGACGCCCGCGCACAAGTGCGCGGGCTTGCCGAACCTCGTCGGTTGGAACGTAGCTTTCAGGAATTGAGCCTAACCGAACCATCCGAGCGAGTTGTTTCGCGTCGACGCGGTCAGTTTTCTTGTCCGAGTCGGAGATCAACTTTAATTCGACTGGATTGGCGACGGTCACATCCAGATACTCTGAAAGAGTATCATGGATGTGGTAGTAATTGCTGGTCGCTTCAAGCGCGGCTTTGGACCCAGCGTACTGCTGAGCGAAGTCGTCGAGGTTCGCGTTTTCGACGCGAACCTCTTCAACGATCTCTCCGTTTTGGTCCAGTACCGCGATTTGTGAGTACCGTTTATGTACGTCAATTCCGATGAACATTGGGTTCACCTCGGGACGCCGGTGCGTGAAACAGAGATTCACCTATACGGGCTTTCCCGACTGCCGCCGGGAGCGGCAGTCGGGCTGTAATGCCCAGAACTCGGCTTCCTACGCACTCGGACCAGTCAACACCACGTGCTTCAGAGCACGGAATAGCGCTCGGTCTCTTGCGTCCCATACTTGTTTCACGCTCTCATGGGATAGCAGAATTTCCATCGAGTCAACACGGCACCGCTTTCAGTCTCATTGCCCGGGCCACCGTCCGAACAGCCCGCGATCGCCGCGATCAATCCGGTACCGGCCGCTATCGTGAATCGCCGTCTGTCGATCTTTGTCCATAGTACGCAGCTATTCCAAATTCAAATTAGTTAATAATGTCCCCATTCCGTTTTGACGATTGTACACGGTTTGGATGAATTTTAGATCGATAAATTTGAAAATACTTTATGAGCGATTGCAAGTGTTACGTTGCAGTTCGTCTGAGCGGCTATGGGCCGCTATACGTACTGACACTGCTCGCCCGTAGGAGCGAGCGGCCGCTGCTGTCGTTCTGTAGCCATTGTTCGATGTATATCCTGTTGACCAGGTCACAAATGTCACCCATGTATTCTCTAATGATAGGCGAGTAACATAAGTTTTGCTGTTACTTCTATATATGAGCACATACTTTTGATATTTATTACAGAGTTAGTTGTGGGAACAACCACCTATATAGTAATATAGCCTATCTAAGGTATCCTATTATTAAGATCGGCCTTTGCTTTCACACCTACCGGATCTCCGCATATCCCCGACCGGCCAAAATCTGAGCGGGGCTGCTCTCTCTGTGTGATGTTTTCTACACTACTTCCCACACATAATATAATGCCTTAAAATTAAGACTTGGGATTTAAGTGTACCGGTGTCAATGATCCTACTCATGTCAGACAATTCTAGTGGATCCAACATTAACCACGGAAATATCACTTTCAGCGCCAGTAACCGGTTTGACGAGATTCTAAGTACTCTCAGTAATATCCAGCGGCGACGAATCATCTCATATCTTCAAGATGAAGAGGCAGCCTCTAAAAGTGAAATATCTAATCAACTCATTGCGTGGCAATACGACTCAGAGCCTAGTGAAGTTCCAGAGGAAGTAGTCGATAGGGTCAAAACAGATCTACACCACACGCATCTTCCAGAACTCAAAGATACAGGACTCATTGAATATGATAGACGGTCAGAGATGGTCTTAGTTCGTGGTCTCCCAGAATTAGCTGAACTCTGCCTCGATCACTGTGAATCAGCGGACTTGCCCTCAGAATACCAGTAGTTGGTGGAACGGGTTTCAACACCTATGAGAATCCTGCGACTGACCAAACCACGGATCGTCTAATAGCTGTTTCGTCGTCGATAGTG
>NZ_JAAVUO010000074.1:0-9625 GCF_012163165.1 Natronococcus sp. JC468 | reverse complement strand
CGCCCGGGCCCGGCCGCCCCGATCACGAGGACGGCGACGAGGACGCGATCCGAGAGGCCTCGGGTCGGCTATTCGACAGCCCCGCTCGGCTAACCGAACTCGAGGGCGATCGGGTCGTCCTGCCCGGCCACTTCAGCGACGAGCCGATCCGACCGCTGGCGACCGGCCTCGAGGAGCTCCGCGAGGAGACCACGAACGAGCTGCTGGGCTACGTCGAGGAGGGCGACGAGGAGGCGTTCGTCGAGACGATCGTCGAGAGCCTGGCCGACGAGCCGGCGAACTACAACGAGATCAAGCAGATCAACTGGGGGAAGAGCCAGCCCGGCGACGACGTCGAGGAATTGGAGTTGGGACCGAACAACTGCGCGGCGAACTGACGCGGTCGAACGGTATCGACGGCCGGTAGCCACCCCTCGCTTTCGTTCCTCGCATAAGTGTGGTCGACACCCTCGAGACGGCGCCCGAACCGATATGACGAAGAAGACGGTTCGACCTCGATACGGTACGGATCGTTACGCGTACGTTTCCTCGAGGTAGTCGACGATATCGTCGCTCTCGTGCATTCCCTCGACGCCCCGGGACTCGTCGGTAATCACCGGGACCCCGGTCTGGCCGCTGACGCGTTCGACCTCGGTGCGTTCCTCGTGAGAGCGGGGCACCTCGATCACGTCGTAGTCGAGCTCGAGCTCGTCGAGTTTCGTTCGGACCTTCGCACAGAACGGACACCCTGGCAGCTCGTACAGCGTGATATCGGACACGCACGGGAGTAGCGGCGGCGGCCGTATGAGCGCACCGGTCGGCCCCGCGGTTGCCGGAACCTAGAACGCGAGCATCCCTGCGTCGGTCGCGAAGTACGCTCCGAAGTAGAGCACGAACGCGACCGCGAGCGCCCACTGGCCGGGCGAGACGTCCTCACGCTCGCCCGTCGACGTCTTGATCAGCGGGTAGCTCATGATCCCGGCGGCGAGGCCGTTCGCGATCGAGGCCGTCAGCGGCATGATCGTGATCGTCAGGCCGGCCGAGATCGACCAGGCGGGATCCTGCCAGTCGATGTCGGTGACGCCCTGAAGCATGATGATCCCGACGACGACCAGCGCCAGGTACGTCGCGTACTGCGGGATCGCCGCCATCAGGGGAACGATCAGCAGCGACAGAGTGAACAGCCCGGCGACGACGAAGGCAGTGAATCCGGTTCGGCCGCCCTCCTCGAGCCCCGCGGAGGACTCGATGAACGTCGTCACGGTCGAGGTGCCGATCATCGCGCCGACGGTGGTGCCGACCGCGTCGGCCATCAGCGGCTTCTCCATCTCGGGGAGGTTCCCCTCCTCGTCGAGGAAGCCGCCGATCTGGGAGACGCCGATCAGTGTCCCCGCCGTGTCGAAGAAGTCGACGAAGAAGAACGTAAAGACGACGAGCGCGAAGACGAGCGGGTCCTCGGTGACCATGCCGAGTCCGTCGACGAACCCGTAGACGAGGGGCGTGAAGTCGTACTGAACGGCGGCGAGCAACTCGAGGACGCCGCCGAGCCCCTCGTTCGTGAACAGCTCGTACTCGTTTTCGGGCGCGAGCGACCCGGGTGCGACGACGCCGGCCAGGGTGAGCAGCCAGCCGGCGACGGCCGTCGAGACGATGCCCGCGACGATCGCTCCCCGGACCCCCCGGGCGTGGAGCGCGAAGGTCACCGCGAGACCGACGATCGAGAGCGCGGCGACGGGACTCGTCGCGACGTTGCCGAGGTACACTAGCGTCTCGGGGTCGGCGACGACCAGCTGCATCTCCTGTAAGCCCAGAAAGAGCAGGTAGACGCCGATACCCGCCCCGACGGCGAACTTGACGGGTTCGGGGAACAGTTCGATGACGTACCGGCGCGCGCCGACGGCCGTCAGCGCGATGAAGACGATCCCCTCGACGAACACCGCCGCGAGGGCGACCTCCCACGGGACGCCGAGCCCGATGACGACGGTAAACGCGAAGAAGGCGTTCAGCCCCATTCCGGGGGCGAGTCCGAACGGCCTGTTCGCCCAGAACGCCATCACCAGCGTCCCGACGATCGACGCGAGGATCGTCGCGACCGCGATCATCTGGAAGACCTCCCCGCTGCCGTACCCCTCGATCTCGATCGCCTCGCTCAGGATCGCCGGGTTGACGACGATGATGTACGACATCGCCAGAAACGTCGTCAGACCCGAGATCGCCTCCGTCTCGAGGTCGGTATCGTACTCGTCGAATCCGAAGTACTCCGCGATCCGTTCGGAAACCCCCATGTTGGATGCTCGAGCATACCCATACCGTTCAGTTAAACGTTCCCGTCTTCGATGGCCGATAGATATGCAAACATGTGGATAAATAGTGCGCGACTCGGCGGAGCTCCGCCGCGAGCGATCGAACGAACGTATTTGTCCCCCGAGCACGTATCCGGCCACCATGCGATTTGTCATCGTGGGATACGGACGGGTCGGCTCGCACGTGGCGCGAATACTCGTCGAAGAGGGCCACGAACTCGTCGTCGTCGACGACGACCCCGACCGAACCGACCGCGCCGCGACCGACGGGTTCGACACCGTAACGGGCGACGGCGCCGACGAGGACGTGTTGCTCGAAGCGGGGATCGACGAGGCGGACGCGGTCGGGGCCTTCACCCCGGATCTCAACGTCAACTTCGCGGCCTGTATGGTCGGCAACCACCACGACTGTCGGACCGTGTTGCGGATCGACGAGGACTACCGGGAGGACATCTACGAGAAGTACGCCGAGGACGTCGACGACATCATCTACCCGGAACGTCTCGGCGCGGCGGGCGCGAAGACGGCCATGCTCGGGGGCGATTTCAACGTCGTCACCGACCTCGCCGCGAACCTCCAGCTGACCGTCCTCGAGATCCGGGAGGGGTCTCCCGCCGTCGGCAAGCGGATGAGCGAACTCGACCTGCCGGAGTCGGCGCGGATCTACGCCCACGGCCGCGCCCGCGAGGCGCTGACGATTCCGCTCCCGGGGACCGAACTCGAGGTCGGTGACGAAGTCGCCGTCGTCGCCGAAACCGAACGCGTCGACGAGCTCCGGGCGGCGCTGCTGCCGGCGTCGGCCTGAGCGAAAAAACGGCGGCGCAGAGAGCCGTGGACGCGCTCGAGATGGGATGGGGTATCTATCGGCGCGTCCGTCGTATCCGACAACGGTTTCGCCAATAAAACCACGTCAGACGGGCGGCTGACGCGGTCGAACTATCGATCCTCGAGCCGGAAGACGAGTACGTTCTGGTGGACCATCGAGGGGACAAAGGAGAACGGGTAGCCGTAGACGTGGAGGTCCTTCGTCGGGTCGTACCAGACGAGATTCGCCGCGAGAGTCAGCGGCGCGGCCGACTCGATCGCCCGCGCCAGCTCCGCCGAGAGGAACTCGTAGGACTGATCACGGTACATATCGCCGATGAAGACGACGACGTGTCCCGCCGGGGAGACGGCCTCGGCGAACCGCTCGAACTTCCCGGCCATGTCCTCGAGCCACTCCGCTTTGGTTCGGGCCGGACCCGCGGTCTCCGAACTCCCCTCGGCCGTCCCGTCGTCGCTCGCGTCGAACGCGCCGAGTTTACTCTCGCGGGTCTCGTGTTCGTTTCGGGTCTGCTCGAGTTCGTCCATGCGCCAGTAGGGGACGTCGGTCAACAGCAACTCGACGCCGTCGGCGGGAACGTCCTCGATCAGGTCCGCGCAGTCGCCGTGGCGCATGTCCTGGCTCGAGAGGGGCGCCTCGCCGCGGGCCCGACGGTCCTCGTTCTCGCGCTCGAGGACCGTCGCGTAGAGGTCGACCCAGCGCTCGTTGCGTTCGAAGCCGATCGCCTCCCGGCGTCCGGTCCCCTCGTGTTCGCAGAGACTCGCCCCGAGCAAGGTGCCGCCGACGCCGGCGAACGGATCCAGCACCGTGTCCCCGGCCTTGCTGAACCGCCCGATCAGGTCCGCACAGAGCCGCGGGGGTTTCTGTCCGCCGTGTTCGCTTCGCAGGTCGTGTTGGACGTCCGGGGGGTAGCCCTCGTCGATGACCGACTTCGTGGCGTACTTCCACTCCCTGCCGGTGAGGTCGTTGACGCGGTTTCGCTCGTCGTAGACGCCCCGCCCCTCGACGTAGCGCTGGTGGTCGGCGAGCTCGTCGGTGTCGATCACCTCGCCGTCCTCGATCGGGAGCGCCTCCTCCTGTGCGCGCTCGACGTCGAACGCGCCGTCGTCGTCGGTTACGAGCCGGCTCTGTCGGTGTCGGTCCCCGTCGGCCATAGCACGTCCTCGAGTGCTCGCTCGGGTAACTTAAAAGCGCGTTCCGCGGGCGGTCAGCTGGTGTAGGAGCTCTCGCCGACGACCTCGAGGAACTCGCCGCGGCCGGTCGACGACGACTCGTCGAACTCGGTCACACGGACGCGGACGCGTTTTTCGACCGTCTCCGGCCCCGCCCCCTCGACGATCAGGTGCGTGTCGCCGACGTAGACGTGACCCTCGGTCGTGCTGTTCGACTCCGCGACGAAGACCTCGATCACGTCGCCCTTCTCGAGCGACGGGGTCGTGTCGCGGAACCGCCATCCCTTGAAGTACTTCCCTAGCAGGCTCATACCCGTGCCACCTCCTCGCTCTCGCGGTCGATAATGTACTCGCGGCCGAATCCGGTGAGCGCCGCGATCACGAAGACGGCGACCAGCAGCCACCCCTGAAAGACGAACGGGACGACGTCGATCGGCGTCACGAGCATGTCCGCGGTGAACCAGTCGTACTCGCCGGGCAGTTCCTGCATCGCCGAGTAACCCGCGAGGACCCCGCCCGACCACGGGAAGATGTAGCCCAGCGCGGCCGTCTGGCCGTCCAGGATGTTCGCCCGTCGGTACCCGTTCAGGTTGAACCGTTCGCCGATCTTCGAGATGTAGGGACCGATCGCGACCTCGGCGGCCGTGTTGATCGTGATGACGGCGTTGATAAGCGCCGCGGAGCCGACCATGGTGAGTTCGGCGTTGCGGACGTTCGTCGCGAGGTTGTCGATCGACCAGTCGAGAATCGCCTGGAACGCGCCGCCGCGGATCATGATCTGGGCCGCGGCGATGATCAACAGGACGAGGATCGCCAGCTCGAAAAAGCCCGCCGCGCCGTTGATCAGGCTCCCGCCGACGCCGACCGCGTCGGGATCCTCGACGACGGTGAGGATCGGGAGGAACTCGAGGGACTCGCCCAGCGGGGCGTCGGTGGGCGCGTTGAACATGACGATGTCGCCCAGCGAGAGCAGTCCCAGCGCGAGGCCGGAGACCGCGGCGACGACGATCCCCCACGAGATGGCCTCGACGATGTGACGGCCGGCGACGGCCGTCCCGATCACGACGCCCATCGAGAGCAGGTGAATCAGTCCGATCGGTTCGCTCTCGGCGATCAGGATCTGGCGGGCGTTGCCGCCGATCCCGAGACCGCCCATAAACTGGCCGGCGACGAGGTAGCCGGCGAGCGCCACGACCGCGGCGACGATCACGTACTTGAATCGGGAGGCGACGACTCCGCCGATATCGGAATCCTGCGTGACGGCGCTGACGATCGTCGTGTCGCTGACCGGTGCGAGGTTGTCGCCGAAGATCGACCCCGAGAGGATCGCCCCGAACAGGAGGACCGGGTTCGCACCGAGCAACAGTCCCGCCGGGAAAAACAGCGTGACGAACGCGATCGCGGAACCATACCCCGTCCCGATCCCGGTGGTAAACAACGCCGAGAGGACGAACGTGACCGCTGGGAACAGCGCCGCGCCGATCCCGCTGGCGTCGGCCAGCCAGACCAGTCCGTCGACGAAACCCCCGTCCTGGAGTAGCTGGGCGAACATTCCGGCCCAGATCCAGGCGACGATCGCCGTCACCGCGACGGGCTGGGTCATCCCCTCGAAGATCGTGTTCGCGTACGTCTTCCAGTCTCCGCGGACGAAGAACATCCCGAAGATCAGGCCGAGCAGGATCCCCACGACCAGCCCGCCCTCGTCGGAGATCCGCCAGAACGCTGTCTGGAGAATCGCCCAGACGATGAAAAAGACGATCGGGAACGCGCTCATTCCCCGACCCCCGTAGAACGAAATTCGCGGCTCGTCGTCGTCAGTCCCCTGAACGAACGACTCGCTCGACCCGCCGTTGTCAGTGCTCATCGTAACACACGACAGTACTTCCGAACTGTGCGAGATAAATGTTACCGACTGATAGCCGAACCAGCCCTCTCGCTGTAAGCTTTTGTGGTTCTTTCACGATGGGGATACCGTGTCGACGCTCATCGGACCCGCCCTCGTCCTCGTGGCCGCGACCGTCGGACTCTGGTTCGGCGCGCGATGGCTCGTCGATTCCGCCTCGAGTCTCGCGGGCGCGGCCGGCGTCTCCCCGCTCGTGATCGGACTCACGGTCGTCGCGTTCGGGACCTCCGCACCGGAGCTGGCCGTCTCGACCGTCGCCGCGCTCGAGGGCACCGGCGACGTCGCCGTGGGCAACGTCGTCGGCTCGAACGTGTTCAATCTCGGCGTCGTTCTGGGGACCGTCGCGCTGTTGCGACCGTTTCGAGTCTCCCAGACGCTCGTTCGGCGGGACGCGATCGCGATGGCCGTGGCGACCGCGATCGCAACGGTAATTCTCGCGAACCGCGTCGTCTCGCGACCCGAAGGGGCGTTACTAATCGCCCTCCTCGTCGGCTACACGGTCGGACTCGCGATCGACGCACACCGACAACGGACGATCGAGACTCCGTCCGCGGACGACGGCGATGGGTTCGAGACGGCGTGCGATCGCACGCCGCTCGATCCGTCCGAACCGCCGGTTCGATTCGGGCTCGAGATCGGCCGACTCCTCGTGGGGCTCGCCCTGGTCGTCGGTGGCGGACGCGCGCTCGTGGGCGCGGCGACGACGATCGGACTCGCGGTCGGGATCTCGGAGTGGACCATCGGCGTGACGGTCGTCGCCGCGGGGACCTCGCTCCCGGAACTCGTAACGTCGGTCGTCGCGGTGCGTCGCGAGGCGGTCGCCATCGCCGCCGGCAACGTTGTCGGCTCCAACGTCTTCAATCTCCTGGGCGTGTTAGGCGTCTCGGCGACGATTCGTCCCACGGTAGTCGATCCCGCCGTTCCGGCGAGCCTCGTCTGGCTGGGCGTGATAACCGCCGCTGCGACCGTCGTGCTGGCGACGGGGAGGCGTTTGACGCGACTCGAGGGACTGGTCCTCCTCGCGTTCGCGATCTGTTACTGGGCCGCGAGCGCGGTGGCCTGAGGCGGGGTTCGGGTGACGTCGGTGTTAGCGCGGGCCTTTGTAGCCTCCGGCACGTACGTCGAGACATGAACACGCTCGTCGACGGCGAGTGGCGCACCGACGTGTACGAGACGACCAGCGACGACGGCTCCTTCGAGCGCCAGGAGACGACGTTTCGCGACCGGATTCGGAACGACCCCGACGCCAAGTTCCAGCCCGAGGACGGGCGGTACCACCTCTACGTCTCCTATGCCTGCCCGTGGGCCCACCGGACGCTCGTAACGCGGGCGCTGAAGGGACTCGAGGACGCGATCTCGGTCTCGGTCGTCGATCCGTACCGCGACGAGGACGGCTGGCAGTTCACGCCCGAGAAGGACGGCTGCACGCGCGATCACGTCCACGACGCCGACTACCTGCGGGAGCTGTACGTCCGTGCGGATCCCGACGTTACCGCCCGCGTGACGGTCCCGGTGCTATGGGACAAACGGGAGGACACCATCGTCAACAACGAGTCCAGAGAGATCATGCGGATGCTCGACACCGAGTTCGACGAGTACGGCTCGCGAGACGTCGATCTCTATCCTGACGGATACCGGGAGGAGATCGACCGCATCATCGACTCCATCTACGAACCGATCAACAACGGCGTCTATCGGGCAGGCTTCGCGACCGAGCAGGACCCCTACGACGCGGCGATCGACGACCTCTTCTCCGCGCTCGAGCACTGGAACGACGTCCTCGCGGAGCAACGGTACCTCGCCGGCGATCGCCTGACCGAGGCGGATATCGCGATGTTCACGACGCTCGTCCGATTCGACAACGTCTATCACACACACTTTATGTGCAACGTCAGGCAGATCCGTGACTACGAGAACCTCTGGCCGTACCTGCGAGACCTGTACCAGACGCCGGGTGTCGCCGATACCGTCCGTATGGACCACATCAAGGAACACTACTACACGACTCACCCCGACGTGACCCCACACCGGATCGTCGCCCGCGGCCCGGATCTCGCGTTCGACGCTCCACACGACCGGGACGAGCATCCGGGGTCGCCGCCGGCCGATCTCGAGGCCGCGCGCGCCGACTAGCTCGTTAGGAGCCGCTCGGGGGGCGCTCCGACTCGCGACCGCGACGCCACTGTTCGAAACTGTGCTCCTCCTCGTTCTCGGCGAACAGCACCCGCCAGATGAGCCAGGCGAGCGCCAGCACTGGCACTGCCGGCAGGAGAACGAGAACGATGAGTAACGCGACGATATACCCGAACAGCGACATCTGACTGTTCGGTCCGTAGCCCGTCGACTCGGACACCTTGATCGACATACGTCGGAGTATACCCGTTCTAGTATTCGGTCTTTCGGTCGAGCGATCAGCCCGTCTCGAGCCCGTCGCGCGAGTCCCCACCGTCGTCCAGAACCGCCGCCGCGTCGTCCTGCGGTCGGTAGTCGAGTTCGAGCATCGTCTCCGTCAACGAGAGGAACCGCTCGCTGTTTCGAGAGATCCCGTGTGCGGTCATCGGCGTCTCCGACAGCGATCGCACCGCTGCCGCGCGGACGACGCGCTGGCAGTCACCGGGACTGAGCCACATCGCACGAGCGTACCGCTCGCCGGCTCCGTCGCGGTTCGCGACCGTCTCCCTGAGTTCGTCGTGGGTCAGCAACCACCCGATTCGAAGGTTGACCACGTCCAGCCCGTGTCGGTTCGCGTAGTACTGACCCATCGCCTCCCCGAAGACCTTCGTGACCCCGTAGTAGGTATCGGGATCGGGCCGCTCGTTCGGCCGAACGACGGTCGGTTGACCGCTGGTCGATTCCGGCCGCGTCGGCGAGACGGTGTTTCCCATGTTGACCGCGTGGTTCGAACTCGGGAACACGACCCGCTTCAGGCCGTGTTCGACCGCGGCCGCGTACACGTTGTAGACCCCCTCGACGTTCGGTCCGGAAACCGCGTCCCACTCCGCACGAGGATCCGGATTCGCCGCGAGGTGGATCGCGACGTCCTGTCCCTCGAGCGCGTCGGCTACCGCGTCTCGGTCGGCGATCTCGATCGGCGTCGTCTCGAGATCCTCGGACTCGCTGTGAGAGAACAACGTCAGATCGGCGTCCGAGAACGCCTCGATCGCCTGTCTTCCGACGCTTCCGGACGCGCCAGTGATCGCGATGTTCGTCATACCGCCCGTAACTCGGCCGGGTTGAAATAGGAGGGGCCAGCGCGTTCCAGCCCGATCCGCTCCTGACCGGCGCGAGGTGTGCCCTCGAGCGCCGAAGGCGACGCGGACTCGTAGTAAATACGGAAAGCCCACACAGCGGGTGCTGTGCGGGCTGTAACTGCGTATGAGTGGTGGGCGGCGAATCGGTGTTTCCAGAGGGTCTCCCACTCCAGTACTTGCCGAAACGCAGGCGA
>NZ_JAAVUO010000073.1:0-10036 GCF_012163165.1 Natronococcus sp. JC468 | reverse complement strand
AATCCGTAATCGGCATCATTCGTCCTTGCCACCGCCTACGTCATGCTCCTACTTCAACGTGCAAAGCTGAGTACTTGAGTAAGGTTAAACCAGAAATGCCAGAAACTACCGTCTCCGTGACCGAGTCAACGACGACTAACCCCGACGGCGACGACTACCATCGGAAACAGTACCGGACTACGATTCCGAAAGATCTCGCCGAGTTCTTCGACATGGATCGGGAGACCACCCTCGAGTGGAAGGTCGGCAGCGCGAGTAACAAACTGGAGATCACTGTTCACGACAATAGTAAGGATAACCCATGAACAGAAACAGCGAGGGCGTCGTCTACGTCCAGAAGTCCCCACCACTGGAATCAGACGACGTCCTCACACTTGGATATGTGCAGCTCTCACAAGAATCTGACCACTCGATCACAGCTCAGAAGCGAGACAGTCGGGACTACTGTGCTGACCGAGACCTCGAACTCCTCGGGATCCTGAACGAAGAGACCGGAACCAGTGGCTTCAACGAGACCTGCCAGAAGTACGACGAGCTCTAGTGCCTCGTTCGGGAGGACGACGTCTCGGCTGTCGTCGATCGGGACTTGTCTCGCCTCTCGAGGGATCAGAACGACCGGATCAGACTACTGCTCTCGGTAGATGAGCGCGGCGTCGACCTCCATTCGGTCGAACGTGGCCTTGTGGATACGGCCGACTATAACCTCGCTATCGAGGCCGCCATGGTCGCGAGTCACGACGTCGGGAAACGCAAAGAGATCGAGCGAGCGAAACAAGAGACCGAGCAGCGCCTCGAAAAGGCTACTATCAGGGACGGCCACCTACGGGCTCATGTTCGACGACGCCGGCAAGCGCCTCGTTCCTGGAGCGAAGTTCGACGTTGCTGTTCGTGTCGATTAGGAGCCATTATATAATACCTCTCATGGATCTAGCAATAGGAAATAAATAACTTATCGCTAGTTAGCTGGACTATATATCTATTAGTTTGAAAAGAGACTGAGGGATTGTTACTATTGGACATAAAAGAGTCAAGTGCTACAGGGTCTGTATGATTCGATAAGTTCATCGAAAGGCTTGTCGGTTCAACGTTCTCAATCGACGAAATTGCACGAACAATAACTATACTTGGACGGTTGGCAGACCAATCGCAATCTACAGAAATCAATTTCTCATCAGAATTGTCCATGAGTATTGGTACCATCATACACTACTTAGGTCTTGTTACTTTGTCAGAATCATACTAACAGACTTCGGCCCCTCTGTAATCATTTCACCTCGAATTAATCGCTATTTATCCGTAACATATATTATTTTCGGGTTTCGTATAATATTATAATAGAATGAAAGAAACAACTGTTTCTGTGACCGAATCAACTACGCCAAATCCTGATGGTGAAGACTATGAGCAGGTTCAGTATCGAACAACCATTCCGAAAGACATCGCTGAATCCCTTGAGATGGATCGGAATACTACCCTCGAATGGGAAATAGGGGGTGAAAGTAACAAGCTAGAACTCACTATTCATAACAATATTACAGATTAGTATATGGCTCGCACCTCGTCAATTCTGATTGAGTGAACGTACCCCGCGGTCAAGCCGCGGGGCTTCCTGCTTCCACGACGTGCTTTGCATCCACCCGCCCTGAATGACGAGTAAACGCAGGGAGCACAGTCTGCACAGGCGTTGATTCGGACCGTCCCGGCCCTACATGAAGAGATAGTTTGTTGAGTCCCCTGTCGAGGATGTTCTTTGCCGCGTTCAAGTCGCGGTCCTCCGTGTGACCGCACGCCGGGCACGAATGTTCCCGTACCCATAGAGGCTTGCTCGTTTCGACGCCACACTCGTTGCACTCTTTCGTCGTCCCGCGAGCATCGACCCGGACGACGTGCGTTCCGTGCAACTCGCCCTTGTATTCGAGTAGGTCGAGAAATCGAGACCACGCGGCGTCCTGTTTGTTCTTCGCCGACTGTGACGTTTCGAGCATCGGCTTCACGTCGAGGTCTTCGACCGCCACCACGTCGTATTCCCGAACGAGCCACGTCGAAAGCTTGTGCTGGAAGTCGAGCACCTTCCACCGGATTCGCCGCTTCGCTTTGGCGACCTTCCGACGTTGGTTCTCCCAGTTCGCCGACCCGCGTTGCTTGCGGTCGAGCGACCGTTGCTCTTTGGCGTAGTGGTCGTATTCGCCGGAGAGGTCCAAGCACTCGACCGAAAGATCGTCGGACGTGTGGATGTACGACTGTATCCCGAGATCCACGCCGACACAGTCGGCGGGATCGATCTCGTCCGGATTCGGTTTGTCCGGCGTTTCGACTTCGATCACAAGGCAGGCGAACCACTCGCCGGTCCGTTCCTTCTTGAGAATCGCGCGTTTGACGGTCTCGGTGGCCGGCAGGTCGCGGTGGGCACGAATCGGTATCTCGCCGATTTTCGAGAGAGTGAGCGTACCGAAGTCGTCGTGGTCCGTCGTGTGATTGACGTTGAAACCTTCTGACTGGTACGCTACCGACCGCACTTCGCCCTCGCCCTGCCACTTGAGCTGCCCGGTCTTGCGACCGTTCTTCCGGTGCTCTTTGAGCACCTTCAGGTCCTTGTGAATCTGACTCACCGTCTGTTGAGCGGCATGGGCTGATACGTCCTTGAACATCGACCACTTCCGTTTCCACTCGGTGAGCTTGCGGTGTTGGTCGTAGGCGCTCGGACGGTCGTTCCGGGGAGCGCGGTAGTAGTCTCGGACAGCGTGGTTGCGAATCTGCCGGTGGATGTTGATGTGCCGCCACGCTTCGCTCGCGGTATCGTCGTCGGGATACGCGCGAAAGCGAAGCGTGAGGTCCATCAGTTACTCTCCCTCTTTCTCGCGCTGTTCGCGGATGGCTTTCTGAAGCAGTCCGCTCGGGGAGAGATGTGGTTGGTCGTCCAACCACTCTCCGAGGTCGTCTGATACGGTGACAGTGTATCTCCTGACCATACTCATAGAACGTACTGGAACGTATTAAGGGTGTTGGGCACGTACTGGTAGGATGGATGTACGTCACGGAAACCACGCCGTCTATACAATCAACTATCACTTCGTGTGGTGCCCGAAGTACCGGCACGCCGTACTGGATTTGATCGAAGCCCCGCTTGAGCGGAGTATTCGAGGAGTTTCCGAACGGTACGGGTACGAGATCCTCTCGTTGCATATCGCCCCGGATCACGTGCATCTGTTTCTCTCGGCACACCCGAAGCACGCGCCGAGCGAAATCGTCCGAACGATTAAGAGCGTCACCGCCCGCGAGATGTGGGAACAACACGAACCGTTGCTTGAACAGATGTTCTGGGGCGGTGGTTTCTGGGAACGTTCGTTTTACGTGGGGACGGCAGGAGAAATGAGCGGGCGGACTGTGGAACGATACATCAACCGCACGGAGCATGTTTGAATCGCACTTACGCGATTCACCCTCGGGGTCAAGCCCCGAGGCACTCTCGCTGTATTTTCTGTAGATTCTACAGCTAGGTGTTATTTTGGAGATCATTTCAGTGATAACAGACTTCTTAACGATCAACGTTAATCTGTATTGTATGTTCTGTTCAATAGACTATGTGCTCAAAAATTGAATGCAGAGAGTCACGGAAGGGGGAAACCCAGTAGGATTCCCCATTCAATGTGGCTGCTGATATTTCCACACAACGAAAGTGTGAGGCGATCTTCGTCTCCTTCTGTTCGGTGTATGTCCGATGGACGTTCTCCAGATTGAGGGGGTGCGTATCTGGAACTGTCTCGAGTTGCAAGGATGAGTTGTCCCTGCATGAAATCATCAGACATGGTATTACATAACTATTTGGGTTGCGGGGGTCTGCAAGAGAAAAAGACACTCACCACACATAGAACTCGAAAGCGAGTACGACTCACAGGTGGCGTGTTTATTATTTTCAATTTGATGCTAGAATCAATAACAACACCCGTCAGCCATCCGTCTGACAATTGAAGAATTTTAAGAAACACCCATACATAGCACGCATGGGTTTTATACCCATGACATTAGATTTTAGAGACACATCTAGTGGCTGAGACTGTCTCTAGATGTAATTCAAGGTAATCAGCAATGACAACTCAAGAATCACTTATCCGTAGTACAACACTTCAAGTAGAGGTTCCAGATTTCCTTCAAGATACGATTGCAAATATTATCGCGTTCATCCCAGCGATCATCGGTGCCGTCATTATCCTCCTGATCGGCTGGGTCCTTGGTCGTATCTTCGGGGGAATTACTACCCGAGTTCTTGAAAAGATCGGGCTCTCAGATCATGCCCGACGTACACCACTCGAGAACGGACCCGATACTGAAGGGAGTATTGCGAGTGCGATCGGAACACTTGTCGCTTATATTGTTTACTTCTACGCTGCACTCGCTGCAGCAGACGTGCTTGGAATCGAGATTCTTTCAGAATCCCTCTCAGAGATCGGTGCGTTCCTTCCTGTTATCTTCTCAGCAGCGGTTATCCTTGTCATCGGGTTCATCATTGGACAGCGACTCGGAGATATTGTCGCTGAAATTGTTCGCGGTTTTGGACTTCGTACCTATATCCGAGGAACACCGCTGGAAAATGTAACGACTTCCGCTGGCGGTATCGGAACTGCTGCCGGAAAACTCGTTGAATACGCAGTGTATTTCTTTGCACTGTTGACTGCAGCGGATACGCTCGGTATTACGGCACTTTCCCAACTCTTGAATGACTTTGCGGCGTTCGTCCCCGCACTGATTGGAGGTCTACTTGTGCTTGTTGTTGGCGTCTTCATCGCGGACGCCCTCGAGGATATTGTTGCCAGTGTCGATGCAAGTCGCCTTACAACACTGGCCGGCATCGGAGTCAAGCTCCTCATCTACTATATTACCATCACAATTGCACTGGATACGATCGGATTCAGTACAGCCGTGCTGACGACGCTCTTCACGGCAGCAGTGACAGCGTTCTTCGGTGCGCTTGGTGTTGCGCTGGCACTGGCGATTGCTATTGGTGTTGGCTGGGGCAGCAAGGATTACGTCGCAGAAAATATCGACGACTGGATGGCCAATGTCCGACGTAGCATCTCTGAATTGGGCAAGGAAACCGACACCCGATCAACTGATGACTACGGCTCATCCGACCCAACTAGCGACTAATAGAGGTACTCAGTAATCACATCAAGACCATCTTTTTGGCATCGAAAATAACTGCGAAGTAGAGACCGCTGAATAAGCGGTGGTGAAAAGTGCTTACTCGGCCGAACCACCCACGCGATTCGTTTCTTGGACATTATCTAACGTGACACCGCCGGTCAATTCTGTATGGGGGTACGGCATATCGATGCCTTCTTCGTCAAACCGGCGTTTGACAGCTTCTCGGAAGGCTGCCTTGATTGCAACGGCACTATGTTCTCGAGGAGAAATCCACACACGCCCTGTCAGTACAACTGCTGAGTTCCCAAGCGACGTGACTGGCGCGGCTGGTTCAGGGTCTGCAAGAACTCCCTCCAAGTTCGAAGCAACATCAATTATCGCTTCACGTGCGATCGTAATGTCATCATCATACCCAATACCAAAATCACAAGAGACGCGCAGTGACTCGTTTGCGACGTGGTTGACCAGAACAGCGTTCGCTAACTGGTTATTTGGAACAGTCACTAATTCGTTATCGAAAGTCTCTAATTGCGTAACACGAAGGTTGACTGCTTTCACAATTCCTTCATTGCCATCCCATTCAATCCAATCACCGACCTTGAACGGTTCGTCTTTAATAATGAATATCCCAGACGCAAAATTACTCAGCAAGTCCTGTGCTGCAAAGCTCAGGCCAAGTGCTAATGCACCAGACAGAGTCGCAAACGCGGTCAGTACCGCACCGAAGCCAGCAACCGTAGCAGCTACTGCGACTGCTGCAATCAATACGAGAATACTGACAACACTCACTGCTAAGCTCACAAGTCCCGCCTTGAGACCACGTGATTGCAATGACTGGCGAGTAGCCCTGACAACCACCTTCTTGCCGATGATGTATGTCAGAGCAAACATTACGAGGAACAACAAAACAGTCGTTACAACGCTAATGACTGCTGGGCCGTATTGAGAGACGACCTCATTAGCACTTGTTGGAAGTTCTGTTTGGAGTATTGTATAATCCATTCCAATCCTGAATAGATATCCAATCTTTATCAGCATTGTGAAGACCGTAGCTAAACAACAAGTACTATCACCTTTGAATTATATCCTAACAATGATTATCACATTCAATAGATATAATAAGGAGTGATTAGATATATGAGTCATCATGGAGGATTTTACAGGATTTCAGCGAGACTTGCTATATGTCATTTCAGGTGCTAATCAACCATCTGGTCAGGATATCAAAGATGAGATCGAATTATACTACAGTAAGGAGATTAACCACGGTCGACTGTATCCTAATCTTGATACACTTGTCAATAAGAAACTCGTCGAAAAGGGGGAACTCGATCTCCGGACGAACTACTACGCGATCACCGATGAAGGAAACAGAGCCATTCAAGAGCGCCAGGAATGGGAATCGCAGTACGTCAACTTCTAACTTAGACAGAGAATTCACGAGAGTTTCAGTGCTGTTGTTGTCTTGGATCTCGGTGCGGAGACCTTCGTATTTCATCTAATTAATGGGAATTGTGACAAAAAGGATTTAGGTACATGCTGCTCTCAAACTATACAAGATTCGTATATCGAACCAGTATCGCATATGTAAATGAAACAAAGATAGCTGCGAATCCAAACCCGTATAGTAGTGCGACGATTGGATCAATCACAGCCATTCTCCCGTCTCATCGTACTTGAATAGAATGACATCAATTACTTTGGATTGAGTGGCGAAAACGACTTACATCCACACAAACAGCCACCTCGAGATCCAATGGGTAAAATTTTCCCGCTATTAGTTTTTACCGCAGCATACGCTTTTCCACAGTCATCACATGTAGCGAGCAGATTGTCTTTTTCAGTCATGGATTGTGTAAATCATACATGATAAATAATATTATGGGATGTAACACTACTTGCTTTCCATATCTAGTAACTCTATATATCTAATTCCAGAAGACGTCAATTATTAGTTGTGCTAGTTTTGTCCTTTCATGCATGTGTGTGTATCCCACCAAGCCGTAGAAAGATACTATAATAACAGAAAGCTACTACTGGTACGGTCACCACCACCACCTACCACTCCACCTTCACAAGACCGTACCACTCTCTAGCACTCTACCTGGTAAAGACGAGACCTCAGTCGAGATGATCAGTGCAACTTCTCGCTGGCGTGGCCAACGTGGTGCTTGAGGAATTGGACGATCACTCTCCAAACGCTTCCACTATAATTCCATGTACACTTTGAACAACCAACAATCGCAGGAGCGTCTGTACTCATGGTCTTTGCTGGATCGTATTCATTGGTCCGTGTCATTACCTGTTACTTAGTAAAATGAGTGACAACTATAATGGATCTCTTCCGGCAGAAATTATTAGCGGAACTCAACGAAAGAGTGAGTTAGTTGTCCAATCTCCCACAACCAGTCCCAGGGTGGTAGAAACCCAGACAGGGAGTGAAACTCACAAGGGATCAGAATGACCGGATCAGACTACTGCTTTTGGTAGATGAGAGCGGCATCGATCTCCATTCAGTCGAACGTGGCCTTGTGGATACGTCCGACTATAACCTCGCGATTGAGGCCTCCATGGCCGCGAGCGACGACGTTGGGAAACGCAAAGAGATCGAGCGAGCGAAGCGAGAGACCCAGTGGCGTCTCGAGAAGGGCTACTATCAGGGACGGCCACCCTACGGACTCACGTTCGACGACGCCGGCGAGCGCCTCGTTCCTGGAGACAAGTTCGACACCGCCGTTCGGGTTCTCGTGCTACGAGACGCCGACTACTCCTATTGGGAGATCACCGACGAGCTCGAGCCCGCTAAGTCGACTGACGGTCGTATCCTTGATCGCCGGGAGCAGTACGAGAAGTTTCGATAAACCACGAGCGACGACATTTTTTCCGAGGCTTCCGTTCAGTAGTGACTGCTCACCTCGCTCTTACACAAAGCTACGGAAAATTAAAACACGAGAGAACGGATCTCTACCTTACGGCTGGGGAATTTAAAAGAGAATCAGTCGTCAACCGGTCGGTCCTCGAGGGGGTCTGGCATTTCGTAGTCATCGATCGCCGCATCCAGCTGCTCGGGAGTGCGACCGGTCCCCTCGGTAAGGAACTCGGTCACTCGATTCTCCAGGCCTTCCAGCCCGTCCTCGAAGGACGCAAGTTCCTCGTCGGTTAGTTCGTCGTGGGGTCGTTCAGATCGTGCCATTGGTCAAACCTCTGGAGCAGTTGATCGGCGTTCGTTCGGATGTACGTGATACAGTATCGCGGCGCGTCGGATAAAGGTACGGGCGGAAAGTCGTCTTTCACGCGTACCTTTTCGTTATCGCGATAGACGTCCATATGGAGCCCTTCTTCGGTGATATCGTGACCCATCGGATTCTCCGGCTCGTGATCGAACCGGACCACTTCGGACCACTCATCTCCGGTTGATCGCTCGAGCTGGACCACGAACCGAGTCACGTGACCTTCGGATTTGTCAATCTCAACACGAACACGGGCGTGGGGATACTCTACCCAGTCGAAATATTGGACGTCGTCACCCGCGCCGTTCATGCGTCTCTCGTCTCAGACTCGGCTGATGTGTTTTGCGCTTCGCTCTCGGCGGCGTCGACGACCTCCAAAACGACAGCGACGACGGGCCCCTCGTACCGAGCGAAAAAGAGGATGACCGCGACGGCGAGACCATTGGGTCGGATACTCCCGATTCATACCTCCTTGACTAGCGGGTGTCAGAGACGTCTTCCCGTGGTGTTGATTACAATCACCTCTACAGTGAATTATCTGGCAAGTAGATGTGCCTATTTACCGTCTCTCCTCTTCTGTACAAGCTGGATATACCCATACAGATGATGATTAGATCTAGATTCAGCAGCTAAACCCAACTATAGCGTAGTTCGATGACAACTCACCACAATCCGGCGGTCAGACCGGCTAAGAGAGTCCCTATCAGAAAGACTACTAAGAGAAGTAGGATCAGTACTGCCACCAACAGATTTGGCCAGTTCATTTTTCACCATACTCTGGTTACTCATGGCTGTTAAAGCGGCCGGTGAGTAGTTTCCCAATAGGTATCGGCTGATAGAGTTAACTGCACCAGAATACTATCGAGAAAAATTCTCCGGATAGCCTCAGTGGGCAATGAATATGACCATAATGCATTTCCGGATGAAAAATATTATCACTCTGCATCCGGAACGGTGTAGTAATGAGTGCATCAGAAGCGTTTCGACAGGACGCAGAACCACGTGGAACTTGGGACGACATCCGCGACCTGCCTCCGAGTGCTAAACTCGTTGTAAAGGTCCTCGAGCACAACGATGCGATGACCCAGCAACAACTCGCCGATGAAACGCTGTTGCCCACTCGGACGGTTCGGTACGCGCTGAATAGACTCAAGGACGAGCACGTGATCGATTCGCGCTTTTCGTTCTCCGACGCCCGGAAACGCCTGTACAGTCTGAATATCGAAGCGTAACCGGACAATTTCCGTGGGTTTTAGACGATCGTACGCTGCCACCAACTTCTGTTGGAGGTTAGTTCGCTTTGCTGGCCTGCCAGATCGAGACGGAAGTCTGGACTATCCGTCCCCAGGCCTCGCCGGAATCGGGACCGCTGTTCTCTCGGGGCCTTTCCGCGATCACCGTCCCGCAGTCAGGATAGACATACGCTACCTTGGTCCCGCGCGACTTGCGGACCCAGTCGCCGTCAATGGGACTTGAGTGATCACACCCCCAGCAGTACAGCGTCGCCTTCAGCCCCTCGCGTGCATCGTGGTCGTGACTGACGGAACGAGACATCAGAGGTCAAAAGAAGCTCTCGCTAATAAACGAAGTGGCGTTCGTGCCATATTCGGAAATAGCGATGGCGTCCCGTTCCTCCGTGTAGTGGACGAGACCTGCTTCTGCTA
>NZ_JAAVUO010000072.1:0-10037 GCF_012163165.1 Natronococcus sp. JC468 | reverse complement strand
CCTGCCGGCTGTGCGGGGCGGCAGACATCAGTACGCCCCAATCATTTTATCGTCAGCGGTGGTTTGGTCGGTTAGCAGCGTTTCCATAGGTGAATAGCAGCCTCTGGGCAGAGGAAGGGGTATCCGGTTTATACGCGGAGCAGGCGCAATACCACGGCCTTCAGGCCGTGGATACGCGCCGTCACTCAGTGACACATCCCACCGGCACCGACAGGGCCGGTATTTTACGTCAAACGCAGGCTTTAATACTTCCTATTTGCAACCAGTTAAATTCACCCGCAGATACAGTCTTGTGTCCGATTCAATTGTACAATCTCGTTGTGAGAACAGTCCTGCCTGGACACCCAAATCATAGACCTCAGTATGGCGCTGTCCGGCTACCTCGTATCCCTTTTCCTCAACATAAAATTGAATCGAACGCTCGATGGAGACGAAGCAGGCCTCGATGATGACCGTGAAATGGCCGTTGCGATCGAGCAAGAAGCCTGCAGCGTCAAGGAGGCGACATGCCTTTCGCAACTGGAGAACCGCTGCATCGGAGACGTGCTCGAGTCCGACCTCAGGAGTGGTAGGCTTTCTCTGGAAAGCGTCCTCTGCATCAGCAAGCGCCGTTTCCAGTTCTTTTGAAGTCATTCGTTTTTCCCTTCAAAGAGATCCCGTTTCACCTCATGCAGTATCGCACTCTCTTCGAGGATAATCCCCTCTTGAAAGATCGTTTGGAGATCTTCGCCTCGCCTACGAGCGCTCTCGGGAGATTCAACAAACACCTCAAATTCGTACCGCTGTCCTTCGATCGGTTCCGACTCGAGTTCTCTTATAATATCGGAAATCGCTCGTCGAGCGGTCACCAGCTCAGTATCATCGTCAACGAGTACAAGGATATCAATATCACTAACGCGATCGGCCTCTCCACGCGCTACGCTCCCGAAGCAAACAATCCCAGCAACTGATGCTACTCCTTCGCTAGTTCTGTCTATAAATCTCTGAAGCGGTTCTCGGAATTCTTTCTGCGGGATTTCGAGAAACGGGTCATCAATCTCCTGGAGTCGCTGCTCGTTGATTCGATAGAGTGTTTTGTTACCACTATCGCGTCTAATCACTAGGTCCATTGATTCAAGCAACGAGAGGGCCTTCGAAACACTGGGGCCGCCAAACCCAGTCATCTCTTGGAGGTCACGGTTTCCAAACTCAGTAGATGGATTCTGAGCGGTGAGCTCAAGGATATCATCCATTGCTTTGTATCTGAAAATCTGTTCCTCTGGTAGCGGTAGCCGCAGTTTGATATCCATTATTATGTCTCATGTAACGCGTTATACTACATATAACGATTTCTGATCTCAGCAGTAGAAGAGATCTGATTCTAGCTGGAACTCACTGGGGCTAGTTATCTGAATTTAGGCGCTAAGACCTCTTCCTCAGCGAGAATCGAAGGCTCGAGCAGGGAGGGGTCTTAGCGCCTAAATTTAGATAATGTCACGAACAAGCGACGGAGCGATTCGATAGGTTCATCCGCTTGTACAACCGGGTTATGCCATAGGCTTATGAAGTGCGTGAACAGGATCACAATAGATCGCACGCTCTGGGTCGTATTTGCTGTATTGTTTCTTGGAATGGTAGGATCAGCGTGGCTCCCGGTTGAACCGATCGTCTGGGGACTCCCGTTCTGGGCAGTAGTCGCACTGGTGATGATGGTCGTCACCGTCATCGTCGCCGGAGTCGCGGGCTGGTACTACGGATGGCCGAAAACGGGTGAGCCCCAATGAGCGATGTCGCACTCGTCGTCGTGACGCTCTATGCTGCTATAACACTCGGGATCGGCTGGTACGGCTACGTTCGAACCGGAAACACTCCCGCTGAGTACTTCCTTGCCGGCGGCACGCTCGGACGGATCGTCTTCCCGCTGTCAATGTTTGCGACGCTAATGAGCGCTTTTATTTTCCTGGGAAGCGCCGGCTGGGGGTACGAACATGGAATGGGCTGGTTCGCCCTACTGGGTGTGGAGGCGATCGCCGGCATTCCGTTGGCGCTGATTGGACTCAAGGTCTGGCGCGTCGGCCGCGAACACGGGGTCATCACGCCACCTGAGTTCGTCGGGCAGGCCTACGGGAGCGACGCCGCTAAACTGGCTGTGCTCGCCGTCCAGTTCGTCTGGGCTGTCCCGTACCTGGCGATTCAGGCAATGGGCGGCGGCCTTCTCTTCGAGACCATCACGGACGGCACGATCTCGTTCACACAGGGAGCGGTGCTGATTACGCTCGTTACCGCCGCCTACCTCACGATGGGTGGCTTGCGGAGCGTCGCCTGGTCGGATGTGCTCCAAGGAGTAGCGATGGTCGTTCTCCTTATCGCCGCGCTAGTCTGGCTTTACCCGGCGCTTGAGCCTGCTACGGCGACGCAGACACTTGTCGAGGAGACGGGCCACCTCGAACCCGCCGGTGATCTCGGCTTCTTCACACCCGGTATCTGGCTGTCGTTCCTACTGATGAACACCATGGCAATCATTGCCTATCCGCAGATGTTCCAGCGCTTTTTGGCCGCCGAAGATGAGCGGGCATTCCGGTCGCTATTGGTCTGGTGGCCGGCCATGGTCGTCGTTGCCGCCTTGATACCCGTCTTGCTCGGCGTTTGGGGTGCGGCGGCGATCCCTGGTCTCGAGAACCCAGACGCGATCATTCCCACACTGCTCGGCGAACACGTCCCTGCCGTCATCTTCGGCATCGTTATGGGTGGTGCCCTGGCAGCGATGATGAGCACCGCTGACAGTCTCGTGTTGACGCTCTCGTCGATCGTCTCGCGTGACCTCTATCGCGACCATGTGGCTCCCGATGCCAGCACCGCCCGAGAAACGCGGGTCGGACGTCTCACCGCCGTCGTCCTGCTCGGCGGTGGGCTCCTGCTCGCGCTGCCCCAGCAGGGGACGATCATCGAACTGGCAGTCTACTTCATCCAGGGTAACGCGCTCTTGTTGCCAGCGCTGATCGCGCCGCTGTACTGGGCGCGGGCTACCGCCACCGGGGCCCTCACTTCGATCGCGCTCGGACAGGGCTACTTCGTCGTTGCGACATTCGGGCCGCTCTCGGCGGAACCGTTCATGCCGTTCGTACCGGCGCTGGTACTGGCCTGTATTGGGTTAATTGTCGGCTCGCTGCTCTCACCCAAACCTGAACCGACCGAAATCACTGCAACGCTGCGCTCTGAGTCACAATTATGATCGAGACCGAGTTCACGAATCCGTACGCTAAAACGGACGCGACGCTCGACGAGTGGACGCGTCAAGTGATCGAGACCCACTTCGATCCCGAGACGGGAACGCCCTACTGGCTCGAATGGGCGGCCGAAAACGATATCGACGTCCGCACGGAGGTCGACGAGTTCGCGGACCTGCAGACCGTATTCGATCCGTTTGACGAATCGATCCTCCAAACGCTCCCGGTCGAGGAGTTTGCGCCGGCCTCACTTTTGGGCGATCGCCGCGTCTACGAGACCGGCGGCACCACCGGCGCGCCGAAGCGAGTGCTCATGCACGACTACTGGCGTGAGCAGGCACAGTGGACGGCCCGATTGCTCGAGCGCTGGGCGTTTCCGACGGGCAACGTCCTCGGATTGGCGCCGCCCGGCGGCGCGAACAATGCCGGCACCTTCGTCCAGCACCTCGCCCACGAGTGGGGTCGGCTCCCGTTTCACGTGACCATGGATCCCCGCTGGGTGAAACAACTCTCCAAACGCCCGCGACCCGACGAGTTCGACGCCTACGTCGATCACCTGCTCGATCAGGCAGAACGAATCCTCGAGACGCAGAATATTCGAGTCCTGTTCACGACCGCGCGACTGCTCGAGCGGCCGCGCGTCCGCGACCTCGTCGTCGAGTCGTCGATCGAGGGAATCGTCCACGGCGGGACGGCGCTCGACCGCGACACCCACCGTATCTTCCGAGAGGAGTGGTACGAAGACGTCACCCTCGTCGGCGAGTACGGCAACACGCTGATGGGCGTCGCACCCGAGGCGCCGCCCGAACTGCGGCCGCTCGACGATCGCGACTACCACCTCGATTACGTCCCCTGCTATCCGTACGTGATTCCGGAGATCGTCGGCGAGGACAGCGAGCCGGTCGACTACGGCGAGCGCGGCACGGTCCGCCTGACGGTGCTCACTGAAGAATTCCTCCTCCCGCTTCTAGGAGAGCGCGACGCCGCGATTCGGATTCGCGGTGAGGGCGACCTCCCGTGGGACTGGATCCGAACGCCGCGAACGAACGAACACGCCGTCGACGGTACTGTCGAGGGTGTCTACTGATGCTGCCACTGCTCTCCAGCGACGAACGCGAGACGACTCGCAGCGCGACCGTCGAGGGCCTCGACGGACCGATCTGCGAAGTGGCGCGGACGCCGCGAATTCGAGTTCACAACGCGCTCGAGACGGCTCGTCGGTACGGATTCGACGCGCTCCAGGAGACGCCCGTTCGCGAGCTACTCGATCGCGTCGCGGCTGCCGGACAGATCTTCCTCGGGGCGGGGGCGCCCGCGAACAGCGCCAGCCTAGATCCGTTCGATCAGTACCAGCAACGGGTCGTCGCGTCCACCGGACTCCCCGCGGGCTGGGTGCGCACGAGCGCCCACTGGCTCGCGTTTGGCCTTCGACACGCCGCCGAGTCGCTGCGGGCGCAGTCGCCGACGGGCGATCTCGAGGTGTACGACGATCCGGCCTACGTCCGCGAGACGGACGTCGGGCTGGCGTTCTCGCCGCGTGTTCGAACCCTCGGCACGACGATGCCCGCAAACGACCCCGCGGTGTACGCCTGGCCTGTCCTCGCGCTGGCGATGAAGATCCCTATCGTGCTCCGCCCCTCCGATCGGGACCCCTTTACCGCGATTCGGCTCGGACGCGCCCTGCGGGCTGCTGGCGTTCCCGCGTCCGTGGTGCACGTCCTGCCGGGTGAGCGCTTGATCGGCGAAATCGTCTGTCGAGAAAGTGATCACGCACTGGCGTTCGGCGGCGAGGCCGCAGTCGGCCAGTTCCGCGACGATCCGACCGTCGAAACCTACGGTCCCGGAGAGAGCGTCGCCGTCGTCGCGCGGGAGCCGACCGACCGGGAACTCGAGACGCTGGCCCGCGGCGTGACCCGCGCCGGTGGCCGCGCCTGCTTCTGCCTGACGCGCATCGTCGCGACCGGCGACTGCGACGCCGACGCGCTGGCTGACCGACTCGCCGAGCAGGTCGTCAATAGCGACACCGCGCGGTGCGGTCCGCTCACCGACGAACGAACGGGCGTGCCGGGATTCAACCTCGAACGCGCAGCACAGATTGACGACGCCGTAGGCGATCAGTCCGGCACCGACGTCACCGCCAGCCATCGAATCGAACCCCGCCTCGTTGAACGCGACGGCGTCGCCCGCCTCCTGCCGACCGTCCTCCGGACCGACGAGCTCGTCTCGGAACTCCCCTTCCAGTTCGCCGGCGTCACCCGCTGCGACGCCGACGATCTCCCAATACGGCTTGAGGGTGCCTACCTGGGGGTCGTCATCGGTGACGACGACCTTGAGCGGCGGTTCGTCCGATCGCCCGAGATCAGAAAGGTGTACGGCGGTCGCTATCCCGCCACTGTCGACCTTCGGGAAACTCACGAGACGTATCTTGCGTCGGTGCTCTACGAGACGACGACGTACGATCCCAGCTGACGCCGTCTCACCCGAGGGACATCCCGCCATCCACGTGCAGCACTTCGCCGGTAACGAACCGATGAGTCGCCAGGAACCGGACTGCTTTGGCGACTTCTTCCGGCGTCGCCTCGTAGCGATCGAGCAGCGTGTCGACGGTGTGGTGTCCCCTGAACTGTCGATCCTCCAGGAACTCGGTGACCTCGTCGTTCATCGGCGTGTCGACCGGACCGGGCGCGACGGCGTTGACGCGGATCCCGTCGGGGCCAGCTTCGCGAGCGAGCGAGCGAGTAAAGCCGAGCAGGCCGGCCTTCGACGTCGCGTACGTGGTATCGACTGTTCCCAACGCGGCTGAAACGCTGCTGACGTTGACCACGCTTCCGGAGTCAGCCTCACGCAGGTGATCGATCGCCGCTGACGTCACGTTGACGGCGCCCTCGACGTTGACCGCGAGCACGTGTCCGATCGATGTCGGCGCATCCTCGATCGGCGCTGGTTCGGTAACGCCGGCAGCATTCACGACGGCGACGAGCGGTCCCAGTTCCAGTGCGGTGTCGACGAGCCTGGCCGCATCCGTCGGATCGGAAACGTCTCCCTGTACCGTTGTCGCCGTCTGGCCGCATGATTCGACGTCGGCCACGCTCTCGTCCGCACCCGCTTTGTCGCCGTGGTACCCGACGGCGACGTCTAGGCCGGCCTGCGCGAGCGCTACGGCGCTCGCCCGGCCGATCGCACCTGAACCACCGGTCACGAGCGCCGTTCCATCAATATTCATGGTCGGTGACTCACCATACGAGGGATTAAGAGCACCGCTCTCAACGTAACCATCAGTATCAAGACATATATGTAACCCCGGGTCCACTTCCGGATCCGCATTCGGCAATCGTGGCGACGATGACGTAGATTCTCATGGACAAGAATCTTTGACCGACCCGCAAATACGTGAGAATCTGGACTACGGGAAGTACATGAACCGACGGCTTCACGCGTGGGCGTTCGCCCGTCTCCAGGGCCGTATCGAGGACAAGGCCACCGAAGCCGGAATTCCGGTCCGGTTCGTGAATCCGCGCTACACGTCCCAGACGTGCCACGAGTGCGGCCACATCGGCCGTCGTGGGTCGCAAGCGGAGTTCAAGTGTACGAACGACAACTGCCACGTAACAGAGTTCCACGCAGATATCAACGCAGCAGCGAATATCGCTGCTCGCGTAGATCCGTGGGGAGAGAGCGTTCCTTGGAAACCGGAACGCAATGACTTCTTGGAAGACTCCGTCTTCCAATGGTCGGAAAATCGGAGATTTTCCTCGACACCACGGAATGGGAGCGCCAGTGACAGCGCCACAGTCCACCGCGAGACGAGCGAGCAATCCTCGCAGATGACGCTCGCGGCCTATTCGGACTGAAACCTACGGCACAGCCGGAATCCCACTGTTGTGGGAAGCCTCGCCGTTTACGGCGAGGAGGATGTCATTCAGTACACCTATTTGTCAACGGCTCGTGAGAAACTGTATGGACGTCACGGACTATTTCGACGAGTTCACTCGTCGAGACTGGCAGACGACTACGGAAGGGACAGTCCGGATGGCCGTCGTCGGGCTTGGATCTTTCGCGCGCAATCGTGTTCTTCCGGTTTTCAGTGCCACCGAGTTTTGTGAGGTAACGCTGCTAGTAAGCGGGTCACCAACGAAAGCTGGGGCGGTCGCGGAGGAGTTCGCTGTGGATCGAGTCATCGGCTATGACGAATTTAACAGTGGTGTGGCGACAGACAGGTATGATGCCGTCTACGTTGCCACGCCCCCGGCGTTTCACCGCGAGTACACCGAGACTGCCGCCCGCCTCGGCAAACCCGTCCTGTGTGAGAAGCCGCTCGCGACGAACGTCCACGAGGCCGAGCAAATGGTCGAGGCTTGTGCCAACAGCGGTGTGACACTGATGACTGCCTATCGATTGCGAGCTGAGCCGGCCATCCGACGGCTACACGAACTGATCCAGGATGGTGTCATCGGTAACCCACGCCAGATCAAGGCTGGCTTCTCCTCACAGTTACTGGACAATGTCAGTCCCGACTCTTGGCGGTTTGATCCCGACATCGCTGGCGGAGGTGCGTTGATCGATCTCGGCGTGTACCCGCTGCATCTGACCCGCTTTCTGATCGACAGTACCCCCGATGCCGTGTGGGCGGAGACGACATCCCAGTCCCCGCAGTTCGACAGAGTCGAGGAACACGTCGTCGTCGAGCTTTTGTTTCCCAATGGACTGACTGCCTCTTGTACGGCCAGTTTAAATGCCCATCCCGACAATCGACTGCAAGTGCTCGGGACCGAGGGACAGGTACTCATCAGAGACCCGTTCAGCGGCAGGATGTCCCAAGAGTTGCTGGTTGAGCGCCACGACTCCCAGACGAAGTACGTTGGACCCTCCGTTGATGAAGTGCGCGAGGAGTTCGATTATTTTGCCCATTGCATTTTGACGAACGCCGACTGTGAAACGGACGGTGAAGAAGGGTTGACAGACCTACGTATCATCGAAGCTGCATATGAATCCGCCGAGACGGATAAACAGATTACCATATAACACAACGGCAGCTAACACGGAATTGAGTTTGACATCCACCCGCGCCTAAAGACGCGGGAATCCACGAAGTGGAGTTTGAGGTTCCGTGTTTCCTCGGGGTTCAAAGACACTTTCGCGTGACCCTTCGACGGTAGCCATCCAATTGTGACCGAGGATGTGCATTACAACAGGAACAGTCCTGTCAATGGGACCTTCCCATCCAGGCGTGCTGGACGTTTCGATGGGAATACCGCTTCCCTCCACGGTCGGGTATTCAGCCGACTGGGTACCACCATTCGCGTCTCCATTACGAGGACGTGGTGGATTGATTCTGGTTTTGTTACCCATCACGGTCGCTGGTCGAAGACCAGTTGACGGTGAAACCGTCGTGCCGTACGTGGGGAAGACCATCACCACGTAGTACGTTCGAACCCACATAATATTGACGGCTTCAAACACAGATGTGCTATCGTCGGTGGATCATGTCACTTAGTGACGGCGCGTATCCACGGCCTCAAGGCCGTGGCATTGCGCCTGTTCAACCTGTAACTGCCAGTACTGCCAGTAGGCCAGCGAAAATTACGACAGCAGCCACGGTCTGCTCGGCTCGTGTCGGGACAGAGTTCACGTTGTCCTCTTGCTTCATGTTAGTATACAAGATGTTACCACTCAGAATCGATCACCCTGCCATCACAGCATGACGTTAAGAGCGATCCCGCCGGCCGAACGCACTTTCCGTTCGCGGTCAATCGACACCTTATGCACGCACTCGCGTTCGATCTCGCCGCAACGGCTCCCAGCGTGGTCTCGGAATCGATTCCGAACTGGCTGGCGGCAACCCTCGTTGTTCTCGTCGCTTGGTACGGCTCGAGACTGGTCACCGAGGCGAGTCGACCGCAACTTCTCGAACGGATGCAGCGACGATCTGTCGCCGAGGTGCTGTTGCGAGCAGTTCGAGCGGCAGTACTCGTTCTCGCCGTCTTCGTCGTACTCGGTATCTACGGCGTCGAACTCTCCGACCTCGTGCTGTCGGCAACCATCCTCTCGGCCGTAATTGGCGTCACCCTAGCACCGGTCGCCAGCGACATCGTCGGCGGCTTCTTCATTCTCGCGAACCGACCATACGAGGTCAATGATATAATTGAACTCACCGATCGGGAGGAAAGCGGTTACGTCGTCGACGTTACGCTGCGGTACACGAAGATCCGCACCCTCGAGAACACCTTTCTGGTCGTTCCGAACTCGACGATCCGCGGTCGGGACGTCATCAACCTCTCGGCCGACGACGAGCGTACCCGCGTCTCGATCCCCTTTCTCGTTACCTACGAGGGTGATCTCGAACAGGCAGGGCTCTGCTCGAGGATGCCGCCGCGGGGATCGACGGCGTCGTTGAGGGCGGGCCGGGGATCGCGATGGGTGGGACGAAGTATCCCGCCCAGCCGCGGGCGTTCATCGAATCCTTCGCTGACCACGGTGTTCGGCTCCAGCTTAACTTCTGGGTCGAACGCCCCTACCTGCCACGGATGATGCGCTCGAAGATCCACGAGGAAGTCTGGGATCGGCTTGAGGACGCCGACGTCGAGATCGCCTACCCCCACACGCACCTGGTGTTCGACGAGACCAGCGGCACCGCCCGCGTTGCCGTCGACCGCGGTCGGGACGACGCGCGTCCCGAGACGGTGCTGCAGGACGGCGACAGTGAGGACGACCGCGGGACGACTGTCGCCGACTGATCAGCTACCACCCTAGTATGTGGAACCTAATGGCGAAGCAGCGATTGATTTCGTGAATCAGCGTGGCGAGTATGAAGGGGTCCCACAACCGGACCTC
>NZ_JAAVUO010000071.1:0-10692 GCF_012163165.1 Natronococcus sp. JC468 | reverse complement strand
TCTGATCGACAGCAGCCTGGAGGAGCGTCTGTCGGATGATCCCGGAGTCGAAGCCGCAGCCTTCGACTCCGGGGATCGGGATCTCAGAGAGGAGATCAAGCGCTAAGGTTTCAAGGTCAGAGGCCGTAAGAACAGTGTCTGAATGGTAGAGGAACTTCATACACCCATCCAGACGCTTCCTGAGAATCTAACCTTATCAGTCCTGACTAACTTCTGATTCGATGGGAACTACCGAATATATGGATGCAGAAATACATATGAATATCAAATATTCATTAAGTACTAGAATTAACCAGAATTTTCTTTTTGTAAAACTATAATATACGTATGGACTATATTTTCGGTAGAATGACTAACACGGATATCTTTTATTCAAAACACTTCAAAAGAGTTTTGTGCAATAGTGTCAATTACACATGGGGAAGGGGTTGCTTTCGGATCACAGTTCGGAACAATCGAATCAAAGCACAATACCGTCACTTCGGCCATTCGTGATGGAGAAATCCTATGACATGCGATGACACACCTGAAGACGATGAATCAACCCCAAAATCTTCAGAGCGAATTCGACACGAGTGGTGTGATACAGACAATCCAAGCACGGCTGTAATAAACGCAATTGCCGCTATAACTGGACGTGATCCCGAAAAGATACCTCCGTTATACGATTACGCTGACCCCGCTGCATTAAATACTCTCATGACACCACGGACCAATAATGTACAAGACTCAATTAGTGTCTCCTTCACATACGAGGATGTCGAGGTTTTGGTTGATAGTAGTGGTTGGGTCGAAGTCCAACTAAATCGTACTAACTTGGAGTAGAGGACACCTCACTCATACAGTGGTGAGGTAGAGTACATCTTGCTTTATTTATAAACACACCCATATATATAGGCGGCACATTTAATTATTATGAATCCATGATATGTGTCTGACGATGGATTCAGGCATGCACAATTCAGAAAATATTGATATTAACAGCAGTGAGCGATTTGATGAAATTTTGACTGTCCTAAGCAATACACAGCGACGACAAATTCTATATCAACTCAGAAACCAGGGAGCCACTTCACGAACTAAAATGGCACGTCGTCTCGCTGCATGGAAATACGAAATCTCACCTGAAGAAGTTCCGGATAAGGTGATGAAAGCATTTGAAATAGAATTATACCATAATCATCTTCCTAAGCTCAAAGAAGCACATCTCATTGAATACGATAAAACTTCTAAACAGATTTTGGTTGATGATCTCTCCACCTTCGTTGAGATGTGTATTGATTGTTATTTTTCTATAGATCTCCCTTCATACGAAAATTAAGATGCATTGGCCAATGCAGTCTCAGTACCTCACGAAGCATCGTCAGTTGGCCAAATCTGCTTGTACAGATTGATTTGACTGGCTCGCACTCTGAATCATGGATTCTACTGAATCATAGAGGAAATTAGAGAGCGATACTAGTCTCTTTTCAAATATATATTAGAAATATCAAACTTCTATTATTGCTCCTTTCTTGTTGAAGTTGGAATGTCAATGAAATTCACGCGACGAAAGATCCTCCATTCTGCAGGTGCTGTGTCCTCAATGGCGGTGTTCAGTCAAGGTGTACCAGGGAGTCTGGAAGAACATAACGGTGCTGCTGCACAGACTACAACTGACGTAAGCGTGCCGGAACCATGTGGTGTTCAGATAGGCGACGTGGTTGGCGACCGAGCGATCATTTGGAGTCGGGTTGACCGACCAGCACGTATGTATATCGAGATCGCAACTGACGCGGGTTTCGAGAACATACGGACAATCCGTGGTCCAGCAGCGCTGTCAAGCACTGATTATACGGTCAAACTCGATCTGGGCGGGCTTCCCCGGGGCAAACAACTTTACTTTCGAGTAATCTTTGAATCACTAGCCGAACCCGGAGTACGGAGTGATCCTGTGACTGGATCCTTCCGGACGCCACCCGAAGATCAGCGCGATATTCGGTTCCTCTGGGGTGGCGACGTAGCCGGCCAAGGATGGGGGATCGACCAGAGCCGAGATGGGATGACCATCTTTGAGACAATGTGTGGCGTGGACCCGGACTTTTTCATTCATTCCGGTGATGCAATCTATGCTGACGGTCCACTGCCCGAAGAAATTGAACTTGATGACGGGTCTGTCTGGAATAATCTGGTTGTCGATGAAAAAGCTGAGGTTGCCGACACACTCGACGACTTCCGTGGCAATTATCGGTATAACTTTCAGGACGAACACTATCGGGACTTCGTCGCCAAGGTCCCGATGATTGCCCAATGGGATGACCATGAAGTCACGAACAACTGGTACCCTGGTGAGATCCTCCCTGAAGATGATCCACATGACGTGAAAAGTGTTGACTTGTTGGCTGCTCGCGGCCAGCGAGCCTTCATGGAGTATATGCCCGTTCGGGCACAGCGAGATAATCGGGATGAACATTACTCCACCTTTCCTTACGGTCCGTCACTCGAGATATTTCGGCTCGATCTGCGAAGCTATCGGGGGCCTAACACTGCTACGCTAGCCGACGAGCAGAGTTCCGACACCGCAATTCTAGGCGCGGAGCAACTTGCCTGGCTCAAACAGTCCTTGGCCGATTCTGATTCCACCTGGAAGGTGATCGCCTCGGATATGCCTCTTGGACTCGTGATCCCAGACGGGGAGTACGTCGAAGGGATAGCAAATGAGGACGGTCAGCCTCGTGGCCGAGAATTCGAGATCGCCGATCTCCTTTCGTTCCTTGCAGAAGAGAATATCACGAATCTCGTCTGGCTTACCGCTGACGTTCATTACACTGCTGCCCACCACTATCATCCAGATCGAGCGCAGTTTACTGATTTCGATCCGTTCTGGGAGTTCGTTAGCGGTCCACTTCATGCTGGAACGTTTGGCCCAAGCGAGCTCGACAATACATTCGGTCCCGAGGTCGTCTTCTCGAAAGCCCCTCCAGAAGGCGAAGCTAACCTTCCACCCAGTGCCGGTCTGCAGTTCTTCGGTCAGGTCGACATTGATGGTGATAGTGAGATCTTGACTGTTCAGTTGAAAGACCGTGATGGAACAACACTGTTTACGAAAGAGCTAGACCCGAACTAGGAAGCGAGTGAACTGCCTTGGGGCTTGACCCGATGCATTCTACCTGCTCAGAAGTTGAGACTGCGTTCTCCAATGCATATGGAATCGTCACCCGTTTCGTCACTTCGTTTTGACGAGTCTTCACCGAAAGAGCTGATACAGAGAAAGTGCGTATCTATCAGCGACAAAACGACGACTATCAATTCTCCACGTATATGATTCTGGTATTAGAAAAGCACTTGTCAGGAGTACACGTTTACTGAGTTTATGAGCCCTCCATTATTCCGTCGCAAGATGCTGGCTGTTAGTTCCATTGCTGGTATTAGCTGTCTCGCCGGCTGTCAAGGTATGACGAATTCTGTGAGCCCGAGTACATCGGATGAAAGCGAAACCGACGGGAGTGACGAATCACTCGGACTCGCATACTCAGAGAACCGTACATCGTTCCCAAGCGAGGGGGAAGCTCATAGCGGGTGGGTTCACATCGTTAGTGACGGTGAGTCAGCGGATTTAACGTTTGACGTGAGGTTCTGTAGCGAATTAGGAGAAGTCGAACCAGAGCTGGCCCATTCTACTGCGAATGAGTTCGTCTTGAGATTCGACATCACGTCTGGATTCAGTAGCGGAACGTCGTCTAGTAGGCAGTTCGAGGAATCGCAATGCAGTTCAGTCACTCACCTTGTCGGTGGAGCAAATGTGCCGAGTGACTGGGAAACACTTACTGTCACAGTGAACAACACCGAAATCCAAACGATTGAGCGGTCAGGAACGGTGCCAGAACTTCGACCACTTCCAGACCCAATCCACCCTCGATAGAGTTCAACTCTGCTAAGTGGTAAGTCCTTCACCTGTACGTAGCGGTTGTCACTCTTGAGTACAGTTGCGTTCCAGTAGTTGAGGCTGCGTCGCCCAATGCATATGGATCGACATTCGCTTCGCTACTTCGTTTCAGCAATCCTTCACGGGAAGAGCCGCCACAGAGGAATGCGAACTTAACATGGATAATTCTATAAGGCAAGCTAGGTGTTGATACCGCCGTGCTGCATACAACGCGCGAATGTCGCAGGAGATGTGGCTTGATTTGCGAAGGAGGTGATCGCTCAGTACAGGCGAAGGGTCTAACGATGTGTGCTGTGATCTATTCCCTAACTGGTAGGAGACCTGTGCAAGACTTAGAGTCTGACTTCAACCTAGCAAGAATTCCGGTCCAGAGCAAAGAGATTGAATCAAGTATGGTCGCATATCTTCTACCACGTCACCTTGCCTGAGGTATACAGTTCTCCGTCAACGAATATTTGCTCACCCTGGGTTATGGTGACTTGATGATCAGCATATTGGAACGTAAAGCTCCACTCGCCCTTTTCTCGTCCAGATAGACCCTCTAACATTCCTGGGTCAATGTATGTGTAAAGCGGGTCGAGTTCTTCTTGATCTACGCCATCTGCGTTGGCTATCGCTTCGACAACTTTGACGACGAGGTCAGTCTCAGTCATCTGCAGCTAGTTCCCCTAGAACCCGACAGTTTGTGAGCAAGGAATCAGGGATTTCCTCTATCGATTCGAACACCTTCTCAACAATAAATTCCGCTTCGGCAAAATTGGGTCCACGCTGGACACAGAACGGTTCAGACTCCCAACGAACGTATCCTGCGTCGGCGAGCTTCGGAAGGTGGTGATGTCGCAGCTTGACGGCTAACGTTTCGGAATCCATTGATTGATTGGGCGACTCTGCAGCGTCAGGCAGTAGAACCCGTTGATCCAGGGGTGCATCCCGCAACGAAATAATAATCTCCCGTCGTGGTCCGGCCGAAAGAACGTCAAATAACTGATCCCATCGTTCTGCCCATTTCTGCTCATTAGGTGAGTCGAATGACATACCATGTCCATTCCCTCTAACCTCTTCAGGCTTGCCGATCGACAATGCAACATACTATCGGAATAAAAATCTCACCTTGTTTTGGCCACATGGTTCACTAATTTTGGAGTGGGACAAACGGGATCGTCGTGCTGCACTAACCCTCTCTATTCAGCAGGCGTTTTTGACAGCTATCGGAGAAATTGATCGTCTCTCCGTTACTTGCTTGCCCTGTATTGATCAGTATAGATATACTCTTGCGATCGAGTTAGAAGCGTTCGACCATTGGCCTCCACGCAGTCTTCGCGACGCGATGTCTTTCGAGCGATCGCAACGGATTCACATCGAGAGTGGCCAGCGTACGACACAACACAGTTGTACGACCGGAGTTCGCTCGGGGCACTTGAAGAGGATATTGGGACTGTCGTATCCGCCTGGTTTGCTTACGAAGAGCACAACTCAGTTGACGAGTTCATTTGTGAACTCCCGTTGCAATACGTTGATCTGACTCCGCATGATCAATACGACGAACCAGCAACGTACGCAATGCGAACGCTGGTTCGGGCGTTTCTGCTGAAAGAAGCCTACGGTTGGGACCACGAAACCGCACTCCTGGAGTATCTCAAAGATCAGCCAGTGATCCAACAGCAGCTTGGCTTCGAGACGCTTCCTGACCAGTCAACACTCTGGCGGACGTGGCACTGCCGGTTCTCACCTGATTTGCAGGAGACGATCCAGAAGAGCGCACGAACCGTTCTCATCAACGCCAACAGGGAAGGCAGCGACGTTCCCAGAGACCCGCTTCGTACCTCTGAGAGCCATGAAGAGACCAGTCCCACCGATCACGAAGTGCTCACTCGTGCAGATGTGATTACTGAACAGGTGAGTCATATCGCCTATCCGGTGTTCTCGCTCAATCGTGGAGACAGCTGTGAGATTCACTCGAACGCGTTCTGGGATCTCCAGACATACCTCGGGCTCCGAGAGAATCTGGCAGCGAACGAAGGAGCACGTAGTTTCCTCTATGATTCTCAGCGAGATCGGACGCCGTTGGGACACGCTCACCGAGATCATATCCGTGGCCTCTCGATTGAGTCGATTCGCGAGATGTATCACGAGGCGTTGCAGCGGCTTATCGACCAGGTGTCAGAGACAGATGTTTTCCATCGTGCTGGACTCGTTGCGATCGATACGACCGAGGCAAAGCCGTTCACTGGCGATCGAACAGGCCACGAGGACGAGATACTCGGGACAAAAGATGGTGAATACGCTTACCAGTGGGCGACGATACAGTTGGTTGGGAAAGCTGTTCCATTGGTACTGGACGCTCGGCCGATCCGAAAGGGTGAGAGTCGTCGTGAGATCGTTGAGGACTTGCTAGACTCGGCGCAGGACCTTGTTCACGTCGATCGTGTGTTGATGGATCGAGCGTTCGACAGCCAGCATATTCTCGAAGAAATCGATCAACGCGGCCTCGGGTATGTTGTTCCAAAGCGGATGTACACGAGCGAACGAGCTCAAGCAAAGCGTCTACTCCGGTGGGATCGAGACCGCTACGTTACTGACCGCAAACTCCACTTGGGGAAGAACGAGTGGCATGAGACCACCCTAATCTACAGACGACGAGAAAACGCTGAAAGTGACGATTACACGCAGTACAGTGTTTTCATGACGAACCGCCGTCCAGGAGCGGTTCACTTCTATGCTTCTCGGTGGGAGATTGAGAGCGGCTACAAGACCATTAAGCGGTTCATGGCAGCGACGACGTCGAAGAACTTTGTGCTACGATTCTTCTACTTCGCGTTCGCCAGTCTATTGTATTCGATTTGGAGAGCGGTTGATTTGCTTGTACAGATTGAATTGACCGGCGAGTACGAGCAGACACCACTCATAACGGCTGAGAACACGCTCACGCTGTTGAAGAAGGAGACCGGAATCGGGTGAACAGCTGCTCTATCCACATGAGAGAGTTAGTTTTGAGTGGTGACACTGGAAGCTATAGTAGTAGTTAGAAATAGTTGCTCACTTTTGGCGTAGAGAGTTGATCAAGAGCTGTATCAATCGCTGTCGTCAGCTCGTCAAGTGAATCAAAGAAGCGGTTGCTAAGAGACGCTTGAAGCTGTCTCCAGCATTCCTCGACAGGGTTCAGCTCTGGCGAATACGACGGCAACGTCACGAAGGCGAGGCCGTCACGGTCCGCAAGGTCCGTGACGGCCGACGCCTGAAAGTACGGCGCTCCATCGAGGACCACAATCAAGTCCTCCTCAAATTCTTTGCATAATGCCAAAATGAAATGTTTTGCGTGCTCGGCCGTGACGTACTCGGTGAATCGGGAGAAAAAGCGATCACCGTCTTCGGTGATTGCGCCGAGCAAACACGTCCAATCGCGTTGCCCGGAGAGTTCGACGGAGGGCCGCGTGCCGCGCGGGAACCACGCGGCACGCGGCTCGACCTGCACGGATTTCTTGGTTTGGTCGATGCAGACTATTGTGGCGTCCATCTCCCGCCGCTTTTTTTGATCTCGTCACGGAACGCTTCTTGATCGTCTTCATCAGCTTCGGCGGCTGTACGACGCGGTTTTTGATAGCTGAGTCCAGCTTCTTTCAACAACCGCCGACAACTCGGATAAGAGTACTCGACGCCGTAGGTTTCTTCGAGAAATTCCTGGACGAGCGCCGGCGTCCACGCCGGCGCGTCGATCCCGGCTTCCTCGGGCGGTTCGTGAACGGTTTGCTCGAATTCTTCTTGCTGTGATTCTGAGAGCTTTCGTTTTCTTCCGGATCGATGAGCATCAGAGACGGCTTGCTCAAGTGGTTCGTCCGTATCAAGTCGTATCAGCCAGCTATAGATCGTTCTTCGCCCGGTATCGTGCCACTCGGCAAGTTCGGTCTGCGTGACGCCGTTCTTGTACGCAATCGCAGCTAACAATCGTTGTGTCGGCTTGTTTCCCTCAACATTGTTGAGGGCGTCTTGAAGTTCTTCGACGGAAATCTCGTCGAGATGGTCCATTACATATGGCAACACCTTCCGAGCTGAAAGTTCTAACGACTACTATAACCCTCGTATATCTCATTGTCTGCTTGCTCTACTTGGTTGGACTCAGCAAGCAGACTTCTCAATCAACGGCTTTGTAAAGTGCTGATAGAGAATCCACAAGCAACGGCCAATCTTACAAGAGACGCTAGTCACCGCTACATAACTGTGGTGTGAGGCTTAACCAAAGATAAATGGAATCAGAATAGGCCAGGAACCAAGATGTACGTCAGTAACATTCCGAATAGGCCAGCAAACACTGCAAATATGATCATTGGGATGATAGCTTTCCGCAGCAGGTCCCCTTCACGCCCGGTGATTCCAACGACACCACAGATAGCGGCGATGTTCAATACCGAGACCATATTTCCGAGACCGCCGCCGACGTTCTGAAGGCTGACGGCGATTGTACGGGAGAGACCAACTGTGTCAGCGGCATTGTACTGGAGCACGCTAAAGAGAATGTTCGAAGATGTATTACTTCCAGTCATGAACGAACCGATGGCACCGATCAACGGTGAAATGAGCGGAAGCAGACCGCCGGCACCCATAGCTAACGCACGGCTGAGAGCCTCCATCATACCAAGGAAGTCAGCGGTATTCGTTTGTGACTGGATCATTATTTGGGTCATCGAGACGGCAATAACGAGTGTGAGTGCAGCGGGAGCAACCTGCTTAACCGAGCGTCGCCACGCCATGCCCATTTGGGATGTGTCCATCTTGTGGATGAACCCGGTAAGGATAGCGATAGGGATGAACGGCATCGTTCCTGGAAGATAGAGGTACTGGAGGGTGTATCCAAGCTCTGTACCAAGAATTGAGTCAAGACTAATAGAGAAACTCTGGATCCAATCGAGAACGGCGACACCACTGATAGTAAGGTCTGGCCACCGCGTGATGAGTAGCGCAAGCGCAACGAGTAGGTACGGTGTCCACGCTAACAGCACGGACATCTCCTTTTTCGACTGGTCTTGGGATACCTCATCAAGTTCGAGGCCGCCAAGCCATGTATCGCTCCACCTTGACTCCTCGGGAAAGTCCCACTCGCTCTCGGGAATGAGGATATTGTTGTTTGCAAGCTGAAGACCAACCGCGAGGACCACAAATCCGGCAGCGATATCCGGCAGCGCGGGTCCGACGAACCACGCGATCACTAATTGTGTACCTCCAGTGACAACACCAAGGAGGAGCGCAAATGGTGCAATGGGAAGAGTGCTCTGCACAGCCTTTGAAATGCTACGTCCACCGCTGGCGTCACCAAACCAGTATGTTAAGAAGAATACGCCAAGTAAGCCCCAAAACACGTACGTAAGTCCCGTGACAATACCAGACCACGCAGAGACTGCCGAGAGGAACTCATTAACGCTCATCGAGCCGGACAGAGCCGGTTCAATAACTGCGCCGGTCCCGCCGGTAACAGGTGTCCCGGCCGCACCGAATGGCGGATTTGGGGCGTTGAAGTAAAGACCGAATACTGCGGCGGCTAACGGCGGGAATCCAAGACCAATGAGCAACGGTGCAGCGAGCGCGCCCGGAGTACCGAACCCTGCCGCGCCTTCAATAATAGTCATAAAGCCGAGGCCGATGAGCAACACCTGAATTCGCCGATCCTCTTCGATCTGACCGAAGTACCACCTGATAGTGGCGATAGCACCGCTCCCTTCGAGGTAGTTCATCAAGAGGATAGCACCGAAAACGATGAGAATGATGTCTACGGCTTGAAGCGCGCCGTAGATCGCTGACGCCAGTAGCCATGTTGGATCCATACTCCAGTACGTGAGTCCGATACCGCCCGCGAGCAACCATCCGACCCCCATTGCGCGGGCCGCTGACCACCGAAGTCCAGCCAGCAATACGAACGCGACGCCGATCGGAATGACACCGACAAGCGCCAGTGTGAGTACATCAGGCATAGTTACTGATTTTAGCTGTATTTCGGCGTCGCGTAACCAACCGTATATCATTTTCTTTTTGTTACAGCATCCACTATAGTCTTCCATGAATGTCTATTATATAATGGAAATATGTAACATATTCTATCAGAGGGCCTACAGAGGGAAACACCCATTAGGTTGTTTCATAAATTGTTGTTCTATGTCTGCCGAGCCAATCACGACCTTCGAATCGTCCCTTGAGGAAGTCGGGGTCGAACTCGTCCGGACAAGTACGGATCAGTTCGAGTCCACGCTGATCCCGCTTCTCAGCACACCCGCAGTCGGCGCTCCGCTCCCGTTCGAGAACGTCTCTCTACCGGACGCCGTAGAGACCGATCCTGGGGTAGAGGAACTCGAGGCCGCTAAAACCGGCGTCACCGCCGCCGGATACGGTATCGCCGAATACGGGTCCGTGATTATCCAAGGCGGCCCCGACGGCGAGGAACCGGCAAGCCTCTACGCCGACGAACACGTCGCCGTCGTCGCGGGCAGCGACGTCCTCCCGGACATGGACGCGACGTTCGATCGGCTCGCCGAGGATATTCGTAGCGACGCCGGGCAAGCTATCATCGCAACCGGACCGAGCGCTACGGCGGACATGGGCGCGCTCGTAAAGGGTGCGCACGGACCGGTGGAAGTCACCGTCGTTCTCCTGGAGGACAGATAGATGAGCGTCGATACCCGCCAACGGAAAGCTGAACGCATCCGCCACCTTCTCGAAACCGAAGGCGACAGCGTCCACAAGAACACGCAGGTCTTCAACAACGGCCGTTACGAGTCCACCGC
>NZ_JAAVUO010000070.1:7228-10768 GCF_012163165.1 Natronococcus sp. JC468 | reverse complement strand
CCGTGTCCGGGATACTCCCGGGCCCCCCGCGCCGGGGGGCCCCCCCCGGCTCGGTCGCACCGCCCTCCCCCGCCCCGCCGGGGGCGCCCGTCGACCGCGACACGAGGGTTCCGCCGACGGCGGCGAGCCCACCCGCTTTCAACACCCGGCGTCTGCCGTACCCCGTCATGCTCGAGGTCGGTATCGACGCTCCTCCCCTATAAACCCGGTCGCATCGTTCTCCTTCCGACGTCGGGCGGAGTTCCACGGGAAACGAAGGGGTGTGACCGCGACCCGCGGGAACCGTCGGCGCGCCTCGATCGACGGCAGCGGTGACACTTATTTCGCCGGAGCCCCTCGATTCGCGTATGGACTGGCAGCCGGATTGGGGTCTCCGCGTGCGGATGTTCGTAACGATGTTCCTGTTGTTCGCGCTGTACATCGTCTTCGCCGGAGTGATCGCCGCCTACATGGGGAGTTTCACGGTTTTCGTCGTGATCTTTGGCGGCGTGTCGTTGGTGCAGTACTACTTCAGCGACACGCTCACCCTGAAGAGCATGGGCGCGAGGACGGTGTCGGCCGAGGAGTACCCGCAGCTCCACAGCTCGATCGAACGACTCTCCCAGCAGGCCGACCTCCCAAAACCGAAGGTGGCCGTCGTCGACTCGAAGGTGCCAAACGCCTTCGCGACGGGACGCAACCAGAAAAACGCCGCCGTCTGCGTCACGACGGGACTGCTGAGCACCCTGAACCGGGAGGAGCTCGACGGCGTCCTCGCCCACGAGCTCGCCCACGTCAAGAACCGCGACATGATGGTGATGACGATCGCCTCCTTCCTCTCGACGATCGCCTTCATGATCGTCCGCTGGGGGGCCTTTTTCGGCGGCGGGCGCAACCGAAACCAGGGCGGAATCGTGGTCGCGATCCTGGTCTCGCTGGTGGTCTGGATCCTCAGCTACCTCCTCATCCGAGCGCTCTCGCGGTACCGCGAGTTCGCTGCCGACCGCGGCGCCGCCACGATCACCGGCAAACCGTCGGCGCTCGCCTCGGCGCTGATGAAGATCTCGGGCGAGGTCGACAAGGTACCCGACACGGACCTGCGCGAGGAAGCCGAGATGAACGCCTTCTTCATCATCCCGCTGAAGTCGGGCGTCGTCGGACGGCTGTTCAGCACCCACCCCTCGACCGAGCGCCGGATCGACCAGCTCCGCGACCTCGAGCGCGAGATGGAGGGCTTCTAAGGGGGTACGCCCCACACTCCGGGTATGGGACTACTGGACGGGCTGCGCTCCATCCTCGGCACACGCGCCGAGTCCGACGCGAAACGCGACGCCGACCCCGACGACCTCTTCGGGATGAGCACCGCCTACCTCACCATGGAGGCGGATCTGGGCTACGAGTCCGAAGACGTCGGCGCGCTCTGTTTCTCCGGCGTCGACTCGAGCAGCTTCCGCGAGGCCGTCGACGAGGTCGAGGCGATCCTCGAGGCGGGCCGCGAGGACACCGGGACCGACTTTGCGGTCTCGGCGGACGACCACGGCTACCACTGGGTCGTCCTCGAGGACTCGGATCCGGAGGACCTCATCACCAGCCTGCACTTCGCCGCGGACACGTTCATCGAGCACGGCTACGGCTCGCGGCTGCTCGCGGCCGTCTTCGCCTACCGCAACGAGCGGGGGCCGGCCTACTGGATCTACTCGTTCCGTCGGGGGCGGTTCTACCCGTTCGCGCCCCGTCCCGGCCGGGAGCGCGATTCCAACGCCGAGTTCAAACTCGAGTCGACGCTGGACGGCGAACTCGAGGTCGAGCGCGAGAAGGAGTACTGGTACCCGCTCTGGCCCGACGAGGGCGGGACCCACCCCTGGGAATAGTCCGGGAGCGCCTCGAGTCCCCCGTGGCTCCAAACATGTTTGGAGCTAACGGTATGACGATCTCCGACGTATCCGTGAGTACGGCGGGACGCCGCGTCAACTGCGCCATACACCCAGTTGTCGAATCCGCTGCACCCTGCGTCGGTCGTCCTGTCGCAACCCCCACCCCACCCCCTCTTTCGCTTCCGTTTCCCGTCGACCGCGGAGTCGGCCGTGTCGAACCAGTTATCCGCCCGGCATCGGTACGCCCGAACCGTGAGCGACTGGACCCAGTTCAAGCGGGACCCGCAGCGATCGGGCGTTCGACGCGACCTCGAGGACCCCGCCCGCGTCGCGGAGTCGTGGACGGTCGAACTCGACGCCGTCGCGGGATCGCCGGTCCTCGGCCGCGACGCCGTCGTCGTCGGGACCGAACGCGGGAACCTCTACGCGTTCGACCGCGAGACGGCCCGTCGACGGTGGGTCTTCGAGATGGGCGACGGGATCGACGCGACGCCGATCGTCACGGTCGAGCGCGTCTACGCCGCGACCGACGCCGGAACCGTCCGCGCGATCGATCCCGGAACGGGCGACCCGATCTGGCGGACCGACCTCCCCGCACCCCTCGAGTCGGCCCTCGCGTTCGCCGACGGACGGCTCTACGCCGGCCACGCCGCGGGGCTCTCGGCGCTCGAGGGCGAGACGGGCGAACGCGTCTGGACCCACGAGACCGACGCCTCGGTCGTCGGCGCGCCCGCGGTCGCCCCCGATCGCCGTCGGGTGTACGTCGGCACCGCCGACGAGCGAGTGCGCTGTCTCGAGGACGGCGACGGCGCGCCCGAGGAGGTTTGGACCGCGCCGACCGACGGGGTCGTCGCGGCGCCCCCGACGATCGCCGACGGGCGCGTCTACGTCGCCGACGACGACGGCGCGCTGCTCGCACTCGACACCGAGACCGGTCAGCCCTGGTTCAGTTACGACATCGACACCGCGTTCACCACCTCGGCAACGGTCCTTCCCGAGGAGGGAACGACCTTCGTCGGCGCCGACGACGGCTACCTCCACGTCACCGACACCCGATTCGGCCGGCGTAAGGTCCGCGGCTGGCTGTTCTCGAGGAAGGGAGTCGAACTCGACGGCGAGGTCCGCTCGAGCCCGGTCGTCGCGGGCGACACCGTCTGCGTCGCCGACGCGACGGGGTCGGTGTACGGCGTCTCGGCGACCGACTACGACCTGCGCTGGCACGTCGACGTCGGCGCCCCGGTCGCGGGAACGCCCGCGGTCGCCTCGAACCACCTGTACGTTCCCGCCGAGGGCCGACTGGTCCGCCTCGAGTGGACGACCGACCGTTCGCGGTAGCCGCGCTCGAGCCGTTCCGCCCTGACCCTCGCCGACCCCCGCTCGCGGTGCGCTCTCGTCCTCGCCTTCGCTCGTAAACGTCCGCTCCGTCTCCCCGATCGGCCCCGCGCCGCCCGGCACTTTCACTTTCACTCCCCTGTTAACGAGGCTTTATGGGGCGTCCGCCACAACGAGTGAGTAATGCCAGACGCAGACCTCGAATCCCTCCCCGGTGTCGGCCCGGCAACCGCAGACAAGCTCCACGAAGCGGGCTTCGACTCCTTCCAGAGCCTGGCCGTCGCATCGCCCTCCGAACTCTCGAACACGGCCGACGTCCGCGAGGCGGCCGCGGCGGGCATCGGCCGCGCGGCCC
>NZ_JAAVUO010000070.1:0-7218 GCF_012163165.1 Natronococcus sp. JC468 | reverse complement strand
CGCGGACCCCCGGGTGGGCCCGGGGGCGGGACACGCAGCGGTCCGGACCGTCGGCCGCGCGCCCCGCTACCCCGCGCAGGTCGGCGGCTTCGAGACCGGATCGGCCGTGCTCGAGCGACGAAACGAGATCGGCAAGCTGAGCTGGCACATCGACGAGGTCGACGACCTGCTCGGCGGCGGGATCGAAACCCAGTCGATCACCGAGGTGTACGGCGAGTTCGGCTCCGGGAAATCGCAGGTCACCCACCAGATGGCCGTCAACGTCCAGCTTCCCAAGGAGGTCGGCGGCCTCCACGGCCGCGCGATGTTCATCGACAGCGAAGACACGTTCCGCCCCGAGCGGATCGACGACATGGTTCGGGGCCTCCCGGACGAGGTCATCGAGGCCACCCTCGAGGACCGCGAGATCGAGGGAACGCCCGGAAACGAGGCGACGATGGACGAACTCGTCGACGACATCCTCGACAAGATCCACGTCGCGAAGGCGTTCAACTCCAACCACCAGATGCTGCTGGCGGAGAAAGCCAAGGAGCTCGCGGGCGAACACGAGGAGGCGGAGTACCCCGTTCGACTGCTCGCGGTCGACTCGCTGACCGCACACTTCCGCGCCGAGTACGTCGGCCGCGGCGAGCTCGCCGAGCGCCAGCAGAAGCTCAACAAGCACCTCCACGACATCGACAAGGTCGGCAACCTCTACAACACCGCCGTCATCGTCACCAACCAGGTCGCCTCGAACCCCGACTCGTTCTTCGGCGACCCGACCCAGCCGATCGGTGGCAACATCCTCGGCCACAAGTCCACCTTCCGGATCTACCTCCGGAAGTCCAAGGGCAACAAGCGGATCGTCCGCCTGGTCGACGCGCCGAACCTCGCCGACGGCGAGGCCGTCATGCGCGTCGAGGACGGCGGCCTGAAACCGGAGTAACGGCGCGGATACGCCGATCGCTCGTCTCCGGTGTTCGGTAGCAGAAAACGGCTGTCGTTCGTCCGACTCGAGTTGCACCCGCGAGCGACTTTTTTGGTCCGGATTCGTTCGGGGAGTGGTGAGCGACCGCAGGGGCACCCGACGAAAGAGCGTGGGTTCTAGTCCTCGGTCGAGGTCTTCTCCTTGTCGAGTTCGCCCCGGTAGATCTCCGCGCCGTCCTGGGCGACCTTCTCCGCGAGGACGGCGCACTTGACCCGCATCGGCGAGATGTCGACGCCGAGCATGTCGATCACGTCGTCGCGATCCATCTCGAGCAGATCGTCGACGGACTTGCCCTGCAGTTCGCCCGAGAGCATGCTCGCGGAGGCCTGGCTGATCGCGCAGCCGTCCCCGGAGAAGGCGACGTACTCGATCGTCTCGTCGTCGTCCTCGAGCTTGACGTCCATTCGGATCTCGTCGCCGCACATCGGGTTCTCGCCGACGTGGGTGAAGGTCGGATCCTCGAGTTCCCCGTAGTTGCGGGGGTTCTTGTAGTGGTCGAGGATCTGCTGTCGGTACATATCGGAGCCCAGTCCCATCGTTGAGGACGCGTACGGTCGTGCGCTGTAAAAGGGTTCCGGGCCGATAGCTGCCGCTACGGGGCTCGAGGCCGTCGAAAACCGGATCGGATGCGTACGCATCCGAACTGTCTGGGTAGTTGGCGAACGATCACTCCTCGGTACCCCCCGTCGACCCCTGGTCGATCGGCGGGTTCAGGTAACAGACGTCGACGACGATACCGACGCCGACGATCGCAGCGCCCGCGAGCGCGTACGGCGCCGGAACGCCGAACGCGGCCGCGGCAACCAGCGCGATCACGAACGCGATCGGGATCGTCCCGAGCGCGAGGTCGTACCGGTCCGCCGCGGCGAGAACGTCGACCAGGGCGTCGAACGGGTCCCGTTCGGGACGTCCGAGCGTCTTCTCGTGCATCCGTTCTCACCTCGGCACGTAGCCGTACGCGTTCGATTCTAAAAAACTTTTTTCGAGTTTCTTATTTCCCCGCGGCCCGTCGCCCTTCGGTGCCGAGGACGGGACTCGCCGTCGGTCAGGACGTCTTCGGACGCGGGTTTTCGAGAGGGTACTCGACGTGGTCGGGGTAGGCGCTCTCGTCGGTGGGCTGGAGCTCGAGGGCGATACAGAACCGATCGAGCCCGACCTCGAGGCTCCCGAACAGGAGGAGTTCGACGATCTCCGCTTCGGTGAACGCCTCGCCCAGTTCCGCGAAGAAGTCGTCGGAGAGCTTGTGGGGGTCCGTCGAGAGCCGTTCGGCCAGCGAGACCGCGAGATACTCCCGGCGGGAGAGTTCGTCCGGGTCGATCTCGCCGAAAACGGCGTCCTCCTTGGGGGCGACGGCGTCGCGCACCTCGAGGGTCCGGACCGTCGCACAGTAGGCACACTGGTGGGTTTCGGCGACCTTGAGTCGCATCAGTTCCAGCAGTTCGGTGTCGACGTTCGCTCCGCACCCGAACGACTCGAACGCGGCCACGACGTGCTCGAAGATCTCGGGGCAGTGGGCCATCGCGCCGAAGAACGCGCCGTCGCCGTACCAGCCCGCCTCGGCCTCCTCGAGCAGTTCCCTGGTTCGGTCGTCGTCGACCGCCGTCGGGTCGAGAGGCTCCGGTCGCGGTGACATAACTCGGAGTTACTCGCGTGCCACGTTATATCTTGTCGTGGAGGTCACCACTCCTCCGCCCGTCGAGCGACGCCAACCTCTAAGGCGGTCGCCGCGGTGGCGTCTACCGATGACGTCCTCTCAGTCCGACGGCTCGGCGGACGGGGATTCGCTCGCGCCCGCCGAGATCACGGAGCGGTTCGCCGAACTCGAGCCCGGCGACGCGGTGCGGGTGAACGATCGCGAACTGACCTACGAGGTGGTCGAAACCGACGACTACGCCGTCGTCGCGGAGTCTCCCGACGGTCGCCGGGTGACGTTCTCCCAGAACCTCCAGTCGGGCGGCTGGACGGTCAACGAGCCCGTCTTCGCCGTCGAACGCCTCGAGGAGTAACGTTTCTCACGTTCGCTCGAGGAACAACCGGAACTCGAGGTCGTTCTTGTCGGCGCCGACGACGTCTGTCGCCTCCTTCCGGAACCTCTCCTCGAGCCCGGTCTCGTCGGTGATCGACGGCTCGCAGAGCCGATCTGCGAGCCGCTGGACGGCGCTTGCACGCTCGCCCGGTGAACGGAGGACGATCCCGGCGAACTCCTCGAGCGGGAGCGCCGCGAGGCGTTCGACCACCGATTCGAGCGACGGGTCGTCGTCGACGGCGACGCTCGCGAATCGCCGCGAGCCGTGGGTCAGCGTCTCGACGCCCTCCTCGGCGCGACCGTTCCCGTCCGTTCGGTCGATCGCGGCGGCGCGGAGCCGCTCCGCGCGCTCGATCGCGCCCGATCGCCACTCCGCGATCGGCGCGTCGGGCTCGATCCGTACCGCGTAGGCGTCGCCGTCGAACTCGAGGAGTCCGTACGCGACCGCCAGTTCGAGCAGCCCCGCGGACGTCTCGCCCGACAGCTCCCGTCGCGCTTGCGCGGCGGTGAACCGGTCGGTTCCGTACCGGTCGACGGCCGCGGCGTAGAGCTCGAGGGCGTCCTCGAGTCGCGGTAGCGCCCCCGCCATCAGTGGCCCATCGAGTGTCCGACCGCCCACGGGTATCCCTCGGTGCTTCGGACCAGTCCGCCGGGACCGTGATCGTGGTCGTGATCGTGGCTCGCATCCTCGACCTGCGAGGCCATCGGGACGGCGTCGTCGATGCGGACGATCATGCTCGCGGCCTCGCCAGCGCAGGCCAGCGCCTGGCGCTTGACGTACAGCGGCTCGAGGACGCCCCGGTCGGCCGCGTCGACGACCGACCCGGTCTCGAGGTCCAGTCCCGCCCTGTGGTCGCCGTCGTGGTGGGCGGTTCGCAGCTCCAGCAGCGCGTCGGTCGGATCGATTCCGCTGGTCTCCGCCAGCGTCCTCGGGATCGTCTCGAGGACGTCGGCGAACGCCTCGACGGCGAGCTGTTCGGTTCCGGCCAGTCCGGCCGCGAACGACCGCAGCTCGCGGGCCAGCGCCGCCTCGACGGCGCCGGCGCCGGGGACAACCGCCTCGTCCTCGACGGCGAGTTTGAGCGCGTAGAAACAGGTGTCGAGGACGCGCTTCGTCTCGTCGGCGACGTGTTGAGTTCCGCCGCGGAAGACGACTGAGACCTGGCCGAGTTCCTCGAGCCCCGAAACGATCGCGACGTCGGTGGGGCCGAGCGAACGGCGCTCGACGCGAGCGGCCGTCCCGGTCGTCGCCCGCGTCAGGCTCTCGACGGGAACCGGTTTCCCGCCCGTGGCTCGCGCCAGTCGGTGGAGCTCGTCGCGCTGGGTTCGCTCGACCGCGAGGACCCCCTCCTCGGCGAGGCGGTACCGAACGGGGTCGTCGATCGCCTGCTGGCAAAAGACGACGTTGGCGCCGACCCCGACGGCAGCGTCGACGTACTCCTCGTAGACGTCGCGCTCGTACTCCCTGAGCTCCTTGTAGTCCGCGTAGGACTCGAGGTCGACGCGGCCGACGCCCCGCGGAGTGTCGATCGAGAGCGCCTCGTCGATCAGGGCGACCGTCGCGTCCCGGTGGCGGTCCGGGAGCGCTCCCTCCGGGGAGACGACGTCCGTCGAGGACGTCTTCGTGTCGATCACGAGCCCGCCGATCACCGCCGAGTCGTAGAACGAACCCCCGGGAATCGTCTTCCTGGTGAGTCGCTCGAAGCCGACGCGGCCGTCGCGCTCGATGGCTCGCACGGCCTCGACGGCCCGGTCGGCGAGGAAATCGGTTCCCGACTCGTCCCACTTGCCCGTGACGACCGTGCGGGCGATATCGCGCAGTCGCTCGTCGTCGGCGACGTCGACGGGCACGGTCAGCTCCGGGAGGGTCTCGACGGCCCGAGAGACGGCGAGGTGGTACCCCTCGTCGACCTTCGCCGGCGACACGCCTCGCTCGAGCAGCGACTCGGCCTCGCCGAGCAGTTCGCCGGCGAGGACGACCGCCGTCGTCGTTCCGTCGCCGACGGCTGTGTCCTGGCCCTCGGCGACCTCGAGGACGAGGTTTGCGACCGGGTGTGAGAGCTTCATCCGTGCGAGGATGCTCGCCCCGTCGTTCGTGATCGCCACCTTCCCGTCGTCGGTAACGAGCATCTTGTCCAGGCCGTTCGGCCCGAGCGTCGTTCGAACGATCCCCGCGAGCCGTTTCCCGGCCTCGAGGTTCTCCGCTCTGCTCGGGACGTCCTCGCGTTCACCCGACGCGAGTCGGTCGCGTTCCGTGTTACTCCCCGACATATCGTATCCGCTCGTGAGTACCGAACGAACCGTGATAAAGGGACCCGCATCCGTTCCGGATCGCCGCAACTACTCCGTCGCGCACCGGCTCCATCGCCCGACCCGGACCTGTCAGCGTCACTGAATCAGCTATAACTGCGGCCGCGTTACTAGTGAACTCGTAACATGCCGGAAACCGTCTTCGAGGTCGATACCGACTCGCCGCCGGACGAACAGCCCGATCCGATCGTCAACCGCTGGCACCCCGACGTGCCGCCGGTGTCGTCGATCGAACCCGGCGAGAAGGTTCGCGTCGAGTGTCTCGACTGGACCGGGGGCCAGGTCGAGAACGACGACAGCGCAAACGACATCCGCGACATGGAGCTGGACCCGAACCACCACCTGAGCGGTCCCTTCGAGGTGCAGGGAGCCGAACCGGGCGACATGCTCGTCGTCGACATCCTCGATCTGGGCGCCTTCCCCGACCGCGAGTGGGGGTTCAACGCGATCTTCGACCGGGAGAACGGCGGGGGCTTTCTGACCGACCACTTCCCGGAGGCCCGCAAGAGCATCTGGGAACTCGACGGCGTCATGGCCAGCACGCGCCACATCGAGGACGTCCGGTTCCCCGGCTGTGCCCACCCCGGCATCCTCGGGACGGCGCCCTCTCACGAACTGCTCGAGGAGTGGAACGAGCGCGAGCGGGCGCTCGTCGAGCGCGGTCCCGACGACCCCACCGCGGTCAACCACGAGACCGGCGAGGCAGAGCCGCCGCTCGCGCTCCCGCCCGAGCCCAACGACGTCCTGCTGGGCGACATGGACGAAGATCAGGTCGACGACGCGGCGGAGGAGGCCGCGCGAACGATTCCGCCCCGCGAGAACGCGGGCAACTGCGACATCAAGAACCTCGGCCGCGGCTCGCGGGTCTACCTGCCAGTCTTCGTCGAGGGGGCGAACTTCATCGTCGGCGACCTGCACTTCTCGCAGGGCGACGGTGAGATCACCTTCTGTGGCGCGATCGAGTTCCCCGGCTGGATCGATCTCAAGGTCGATGTGATCAAGGACGGGATGGAGAAGATGGGCACCGACTACGCGATGTTCAAGCCCGGCTACATGGACCCGGACTTCTCGAACTACGTCGTCTTCGAGGGCTACTCCGTCGACGAGGACGGCACCCAGCACTACAAGAACGCCAACGTCGGAATGCGACGGGCCTGTCTCGACGCCATCGACTACATGACGAACTTCGGTTACTCCGCCGAGCAGGCCTACATGCTGTTGAGCACGGCGCCCGTCGAGAGCCGCATCGCGGGCATCGTCGACCTGCCGAACACCTGCGTCACGGTGTCGGTTCCCCAGGAGATCTTCGAGTTCGACGTCGACCCCGATCGGCTGGCCGACGGCGGCCCCGACGAGAGCCGCGGCGAGGTCGCGAAGACGTCGTAGCCCGCGCCGGTTCCGGGGACTCGAGCGCGGCGACGTCTCCGCGACCCTGCAGACGCACCCTACTCCGACTCGCGCTCGAGGAGGTGCTCGGACAGGCGTCGAATATCGTCGACGATCTGGCCGTCCTCGTCGAGCTTGTACGTCGCTCGGTCCTCGAGTTCGTCCGTCTCGACGACCAGACCGTACGCGACGAGATCCGCCACGTGGTCCTCGACCGAATCGGCATCGACGCCCGCGATCCGACCGATCTCGTTCGCACTAAAGTGGGTGACGGGATCTTCCGCCTCGGTCAGCAACGCCCCGATGATCTTGGTCTTCGGGTGGGTCCCGAACACGTCGGTCAACGGGACGTTCTTGACATCCTCCCCGCGCTAAAGGGCGAGGATTCCACGACGTGGAGTTTGAGGTTCCGTGTTTCCTCGGGGTTCAAGTACGCTTTCGCGTGACCCTTCGACGGGAGCCGTCCAATTGTGACCGAGGACGTGCATTGCAACGGGTACAGCCCTGTCAACGGGGCCTTCCCATCCAG
>NZ_JAAVUO010000007.1:0-131104 GCF_012163165.1 Natronococcus sp. JC468 | reverse complement strand
CGTGGTGGGGGGGGGGGGGCACCCCGCGCCGCGCACGGCGTCTCCCGCCGCGACCCCGGAGCGGGGGGGCGCCCCGGGGCCCGCCGAGGCCGTCGTCCGCGAGGCGATCGGCGCGCGGGCGACCCAGCGCGTGACCGATCGATGGGACCGCGAGGAACTCCGGGACGTCTTCCAGCAGCTGTACCTGGGCAGCGAGCTCTACCGGGGCCTCGAGGGCGGCGAGCCCGACCTCGAGACGCGGGGGTTCATCCACGACGAGCCCGTCGTCCTCGAGCCCGAAACGCGAGATCGGCTCCTCGCCGAGTACGACGTCGGCGTCCTGACCGGGCGTCCCGCCGCGGAGGCCGAGATCGCCCTCGAGCGGGTCGGCCTCGAGTCGGCGATCCCCCTCGAGCACCGCTTTACGATGGACGACTGGGAGGAAGGGAAGCCCCACCCGCGGGCGCTGACCGTCCTCGCCGAGCGGTTCGACGCCGACTCGATCGTCTTCGTCGGCGACACCCTGGACGACGTGCGGACGGCGAACAACGCGAGCGAGGCCGATCCCGCCCGAACCTACCGCGGGATCGGCGTGCTGACGGGCGGGCTCACCGGCGAGGAGGGCCGTCGGACCTACGAGCGCGAGGACGCCGCGGCCGTCCTCGAGTCGGTCAACGAGCTGCCCGACCTGCTCGAGTAGGCTCGAGCGAGCGAGAACGGAGCGTTCGATACCGCGCGGCCTGCAGCTCCCCCCGTCCGTTTTTTCCCCGCGTCCGGTGTAGCACGGACAGATTCCGATGTCCGACTTCGCAAGCGACGACCTCCCCGGCGAGGCGACCTCCGTCTGGCTCGCGAGCACCCGCGAGGACGACCCCGATCCCGACCCGCTCGAGGGCGATCGGAGCGTCGACGTCGCCGTCGTCGGCGCCGGGATCGCCGGGCTCTCGACGGCGATCGAGCTGCGCGAGCGGGACCTGACCGTCGCCGTCCTCGAGCGGGATCGGGTCGCGACGGGGATCACGGGAAAGACGACGGCGAAACTGACCAGCCAGCACGGGACGATCTACGACCACCTGCGCCGGGAGTTCGGCCCGCGGCAGGCGAGTCGGTACGCCGCCGTTCAGGAGGAGGCGATCGACCGTGTCGAACGCCGGATCGACGAGCTCGGGGTCGACTGCGGGTTCGAGCGCCAGCCCTCCTACCTGTACAGTAACGAGCCCGACGAGATCGAGCGGGAGGTCGACGCCGCCCGCGCGGCGGGGCTCGAGGCCAGCTACGTCACCTCCGTCCCGCCGTTCGAGCGCGCCCGAGCCGCGGTTCGGTTCGACGACCAAGCCTGGTTCCACCCCCGGAAGTACCTGCTCGCGGTCGCCGACGAGCTCCGCGCGGACGACGGTGCCCACCTCCACGAGGAGACCCGCGTGACCGATCTCGAGGACGGAACCCCCTGTTTCGTCCGAACCGAGCGGGGAACCGTCCGGGCGAAACACGTCGTGCTCGCGACGGGGTTCCCGATCCTCGATCGGGCTGGCTACTTCGCCCGGATGCACCCGAAACGGTCCTACGTACTCGGGATCCGCCTCGACGGCGACCCGCCGGAAGGAATGTACTACCGCAGCGGCGACCCCTACCGCTCCGTGCGCACCTACCGCGACGACGGGGAGGAGCTGTTGCTGGTCGGCGGCGAGAACCACAAGACGGGCCAGGGCGGCTCGACCGCCGATCGCTACCGTCGGCTCGAGTCGTGGGCCCGCGAGCGGTTCCCCGTCGCCGAGGTCGCCTACCGGTGGTCGACCCAGGACTACAAGCCGGTCGACAAGGTGCCCTTCGTCGGCCGCGCCGGCGCGGGAACGGAGAACGTCTCCGTCGCCACCGGCTTTCGGGGCTGGGGGATGACCAACGGCACCGCCGCGGGCCGGCTGCTGGCGGCCGACATCGACGGCGAACCGGTGCCCGAACTGGACCTGTACGACCCGCTCCGGCTGACGCCGAAGGCCTCGCTTGGCAAGACCCTCACCGAGAACGCCGACACCGCGAGCGAGTTCGTCACCGACTGGCTCCAAACGCTCGTGACGCCGGATCTCACGGCGCTCGAGCCCGGCGAGGCCAAGGTCGTCCGCAAGGGCGGGAAACCGATCGCCTGCGCGCGCGACGACGACGGCGAACTCCACGCCGTCTCGGCGGTCTGTACCCACATGTACTGCCTCGTCGAGTGGAACGACGCCGAGGAGAGCTGGGACTGCCCCTGCCACGGCTCGCGGTTCGACCCCGACGGCGAGGTCCTCGAGGGGCCGGCGAACGAGAACCTGCCCGCTCGAGAGGGATGAGCTACCTGGCGGGCCCCGTTCCCGTCCCTGCTTCGAGCCTGGGGTAGTCCGCGACGATCCCGTCGACCCCCGCCGCGGCGAGTTCGTCGAACTGGAGCCAGCTATCGACGGTCCAGACGTTGACCGCCCGTCCCTCCTCGTGGGCGGTTTCGACGACGTCGATCTCGGGTTCGGCCGCCGACGGTCCGGCGTAGGGTTCGGTCGCCAGCGACGTTCCGAGGACGGCGTTCCGCGGCGGGTGGATCGCCTCGCAGTCGTACCGGCGGGCGATCTCGAGGCCGGCCTCGAGGTCGTCCCGGACGAGCGGTGCGGCCGCGTAGTCGGAAGCATCACGAAGGGCGGCGAGGGCTCCCTCGCAGAACGAGGAAAAGAGGAGTTCGCCGCCGAAGGCCGCGCAGCCCTCGAGGACGCGCTCGACGAACGGCCGCCACAGCTCTCGCCGGTTCTCCCGGGCGTCCGCCGACAGGGACTCACCGACGCGCAGGTCCGCAGTCCCCGGATTCTTCAGTTCGACGTTGATCCCGACCGTCTCGGGGACGGCCTCGAGCAGCGCCGAAAGCGTCGGGATCGGCTCGTCGGTCCCCAGCACCGACAGCGACTCGAGCGTCTCGAGGGGCGTCTCCCAAACGAACCCCGAGGCGTCGGTGACGGGTCGGCCTTCTCTCGTTCCGTCGAGGCGCTCGTCGTGGAAGACGACCGGGGTTCCGCAGGCGGCGGGCTGGACGTCGATCTCGAGCATCGCGGTTCCCTCGCGCTCGGCCGCGGCGACCGCCGCGGCGATCGTGTTCTCGGGGGCGACGCCGGCGTAGCCGCGGTGGGCGATGACGGCGGGGGTGTGCATACCGACGACCACGGCGGCGAACCCTATCAGTAGTTGGCAGTGCGGTTCGGTCGGTCGCCGTGCAACTTGCGTTCAGTACAGGTGAAGCAGATATCACGGCCAGCATCCGCGAGTAGCGCGGAACGTTCAGTTCCGCGGACCGTTCGCGCGGCTACGCCGCGCGAAGACGAAGCGAGCGGTTCCCCGCCGAAGCGGGCGAAGCCCGTGGAGGCGGCTTTTTAGCGTAGATTTTTGGAGTCGAGTGGGACCGGCGGTCCCACTGACCATGCGAACGGGCGCGAAGCGCCCGTGAGCAGAGAGTGGTGAGCGAGCCCTGCGAGAGAACCCGACGAGAAAAAGGACGTCTGCAAGCGTGAATTGGCGGATCCGCCTCCTCTACACCGATCCACTGCGACGACAACGCACCTAGCGTTCGCCTGCCGGGTTGCCTTTCAATACGCTTCCGAGCGAACCGAGCGCGTATGACAGACACGACGCTCGACGACGTCGAACGGAACCTGGGCCGCGTCGAGGACCTCGAGCAGGAGGAGGCGATCTCGGTGCTCCAGACGGCAAAGCGGGATCTCGAGGCACTGAGCACCGATGCCGACGTCGACGAGGAGCGCCGCCAGGCCCTCGAGGACCGCCTCAGCCAGCGGCTGCGGGAGATCGAGGAGCGCGACGCCTACGACGGCAACGTCGGCGAGGCGATGAACCCCGAGGACCACGACGCGCCCTGACGCCGGAATCCCGGCGAGATCGGCCGACCCCCCACCGTTTTATTCCGCTACCGTCCCGAGGATGCGTATGCGAATCGCACTACTGGGCGGCACGGGCGACATCGGCGAGGGACTCGCGCTTCGGTTCGCGCGGGACACCGATCACGAGATCCTCATCGGCTCTCGAGACCCCGAGAAGGCCCGCGACGCGGTCGCGGAGTACGAGGACGTCCTCGAGGCGATCGGCGCCGAGGCGACCCTGAAGGGCTTCGTCAACGAGATGGCCGCGGATCGGGCCGACGTCGTCGTGCTCTCGGTCCCGCCGTACTACGTCGGCGACACCGTCGAGGCCGTCGCGGACGTCCTCGACGAGGACACCGTGGTGGTCACGCCCGCGGTCGGGATGCAGGGCGACGACGACGGTCTGCACTACCATCCCCCGAGCGCCGGCAGCGTCACCGAACTCGTCGCGAAGCGCGTGCCCGACGGCGTCCCCGTGGTCGGCGCCTTCCACAACCTCGCGGCCGGCGCGCTCACGGATCTCGAGCTCGAGCTGGATCTGGACACGCTCGTGGTCGCCGACGACGAGGACGCCAAGCGAACGGTCCGCTCGCTGGCCGAGGAGATCGAGGGCCTCCGGGCGCTCGACGTCGGTCCGCTGGCGAACGCGGCCGAAGTCGAGAGCGTCACGCCGCTCGTCATCAACCTTGCCCGGTACAACGACGACCTCCACGACGTCGGCGTCCGGTTCCACTAGCGAGCGGGCTCCGACTCGGAGCCGGGGTCAACCTCGGCCTCGAGTTCGGCTCCCGGCAGCTCCTCGAGCGAGCGCAGCGTCTGGAGGAACCCGTCGGCGTCGACGGGTTTCGTGAGCGCGTCGTCGATGGGAAGCTCGTCGAGGCCGAGCACCCGATCGCGGTCCCGGGCCGGGTGCCCGGTGAGCACGATCAAGGGGATCCGCTCGAGGGCGGGCGTGCCATCGACCTCGGTCGCGACCTCGTCGCCGTTCATCCGCGGGAGTTTGAAATCGAGCAACACGAGATCGGGGCGCGGGGCGTCGGCGAACTCCCCGCGCTGGTAGAGAAAGTCGAGCGCCTCGGTCCCGTCGGTGACGACGTGAAGCGCGTGTTCGATCGGCGTCATCCGTAACGCCTCCTTCGTCAACCGCACGTCGCCGGGGTTGTCCTCGACGAGGAGGATCTCGAGCGACGCTGGAAGTCCGCCGACACCATCCGACATGCACATAGCTGGGAACGCCTCCCCCATGCAGCCGGTGCCTGTTATTTCAGGCATTGAAGTCCCCGTCGACGTTCGGACCCGCGGTCGCGCAGGCGAACGGCCCGTCCACGGCGACCCCGGGCGACAGCCGGATCCGCCGCTCCGGTGTAGTCCGCCAACTCGAGGTTCGGGGGCGCGACGAGAGCGCGTCGCGGAGACGCCTCTCTCGACGGGTAGACGACGAAAAGAACGGTTCGCGGTCGGGGGGTCGCCTACGCGCCGGCGTCCTCGAGGGCGCCCTCGAGGTCCTCGCGCTGGGTGACGCCGACGAACCGTTCGACCACGCCGTCGTCGTTCTCGATGATCAGGGTCGGCAGGGACCGCACCTGGTACTCGTTGGCGACGTCCTGTTGCTCGTCGACGTTTACCTTCTCGACCTCGAAACGGCCCTCCCAGTCGTCCTCGAGTTCCTCGAGGATCGGGTCCTGGGTCTTGCAAGGGCCACACCAGTCTGCGTAAAAGTCCTTGAGCGTGACGGACATGTGATCAGGGGTACTTGCCGCGCGCCGCGCATAAGGGTTTCCCACCCGGGGGTGTTTCCCGCTTTTGCGGATCCGGCCGCGAGGCGAGTGGGGGGATCGCGCGAATCGAACCGAATCGGCCCCGCCTCGAGGGGTCGTTCGACCGAGGGCCGGCGGACACCGACGGCGGCATCGGCGAGTCGTTCACCGTCGAAAGCTTTAGTTCAGCCCGTCACGATGGTGTACGTATGGATAAAGGGCAGAACTCCGGCGGGCTGATGTCCAGCGCCGGACTCGTCCGGTACTTCGACACAGAGGACTCGAACGCGATCCGCATCGATCCGAAGACGGTCATCGCGACCGGGGTCATGCTCGGCGTGATCGTCCAACTGCTGACCTTCGTCTCATAGATCCGTCCAACGGGAGCCTCCGTCCGCTCGGCTCCGCGACGTGGCGCTTTTGTCGGTTCGCTCACTACCCGACAGCCATGTCACTGACAGCCGGCGTCGTCGCCGTCCAGGGTAACGTCGACGCACACGCAACCGCGATCGAGCGCGCGGCCCGGAACCACGGCCGCGAGGTCACCGTCCGCGAGGTCCGCGAGTCGGGAATCGTCCCCGACTGCGACCTGCTGGCGATGCCCGGCGGGGAGTCGACGACGATCTCGCAGCTGATCCGCGAGGAGGGGATCGACGCGGAGATCCGCGACCACGTCACGGCCGGGAAACCCCTGCTGGCGACCTGCGCCGGGCTGATCGTCGCCTCGAGGGACCCGAACGACGATCGGGTCGACGCGCTCGGGCTGGTGGACGCGACCGTCGAGCGCAACGCCTTCGGCCGCCAGCGGGACAGCTTCGAGGCGCCCCTGGAGGTGGACGGCCTCGAGGAGCCGTTCCCCGCGGTGTTCATCCGCGCGCCCGCCGTCGACGACGTTGGCGGGGTCGATGTCCTCGCCCGCTGGGACGGACGCCCGGTCGCGGTGCGCGACGGTCCCGTGGTCGCCACGGCCTTCCACCCCGAGTTGACCCCCGACAGCCGTCTCCACGGGCTCGCCTTCTTCGAAAACGCCGCGTCGATCGGTCCCGAACTCGAGAGCTCCGCGTAGTCCGTCCGCGGTAGGGCGGCGGATCGACCCCGTTCGTGCAAGCATGTGCGACCGAACACGTTTTTCCGCTGCCACACGTCGGTCCGTCTATGGACGCAGCTATCGACGCCGTCCGCGTCGCGGGAACGCCGCAGGGGCCGGTGCCCGTCGTCGTCCTCGAGGTCGAGGACGAGGACGACGTCGTGCCGATCTTCATCGGGTTCAACGAGGCGGTAAGCATCGACCGCGGGCTCGAGGCCGAAGACATCGGTCGACCGCTGACCCACGACCTGCTGCTCGACGTGATGGAGGAGCTGGGCAGCCGGATCGAGCGCGTCGTCGTCAGCGAGATCGAGACGGGAGCCGACGGTCGGGGGGGAACCTACATCGCCGATCTCCACCTCCGAACCCCCCGCGGCGAGACGGTGATCGACGCGCGTCCGAGCGATTCGCTCGCACTCGCGGCCCGGACCAACGTCCCGATCGAGATCTCCGAGGACGTCTTCGAGGACGGCCGAGACGACAGGGAGAAGTTCGAGCACCTCGAATCGATCCGTGACGTCTCCGGTGAGTTCTGAATGGACGACACGCTCGAATCCCTGTTCGCCGTCATCGAGGATCGCAAGGAAACGCTGCCCGAGGACTCCTACACCGCGTCGCTGTTCACCCACAAGAAGGGGGAGAACGCGGTGCTCGAGAAACTCGGCGAGGAGAGCACCGAGCTCGTGCTCGCGGCCAAAGACGACGACCGCGAGGAGATCGCCGCCGAGTCCGCCGACATCGTCTACCACCTGCTCGTGTTGCTGTCGATGAAGGGGATGGACCTCGAGGACCTCGAGGCCGAACTCGAATCTCGGCGCTGATACGGTCTACTGTACCGATTTCCTGCACAACCGCGGGGCGGCTCGCGGTCGCACCGTCGCTGACGGAGGGCAGTCCGAGACCGCGACGGCGCCGGAACGCCCGCGGCCTGCAAGCGCTCGGGTCAGTTTGATTGCTCCGATGGCCGTCGTTCCGTCCGCATGGCAGTCCAACAGATCGAACACGCCAACGAGCACATGCAGGAGTGCATCGACAACTGCCTCGAGGCCGCGCAGGTCTGTGAGTGGTGCGCCGACGCCTGCGCCGACGAGGGCGAGGGGATGGCTCGCTGCATCCGCCTCTGTCGGGACGTGGCCGATATCGCGTCGCTGCACGCGCGGTTCATGGCCCGGAACTCGGGGTACCACCAGGAGCTTGGCGAGCTCTGTGCGGACCTCTGCGAGGAGTGCGCCGAGGAGTGCGAACAGCACGACCACGACCACTGCCAGGCCTGCGCGGAGATCCTCCCCGAGTGCGCCGAGAGCTGTCGCGAGATGGCGTCGGCCTGATCGAGATCCCTTTTTTCGATCGGCGAGGCAGCGCTAGTACCGCCGTCCGGCGGGTTCGGAGGACCCGGAGTTGAGGAGGCCGCCGACGGCGCCGGCGACCGCGCTCTCGAGGGCCATCACGAGCGAGATCGCCAGCGCGACCAGGAAGATCCCAGCGCCGGCGAGCCCGCCGAGGGCGCCGCCGACCGGACCCCCGGCGAAGCCGGCGACGCCGACGACGAGCGCGAGGAGCGCGCCCCCGACGATGCCGCCGAGGGCGCCGGCGAGCAACCCGTGCCAGAAGCCGCTCCCGAGGCCGCCACCCGCGAGGTAGCCGGCGACGAACCCCCCGATCAGCCCCGCCGCCAGCTGGCCGACGCCTGGCAGGGTCAGGCCGACGATTCCGAGAACGGTGATGACGAGAAAGCCGACGATCACGGAGCGCCAGTCTGTCATACCCGAACGTACGCTCGCGCGGCCATAACCCTCGGCGTGGCGACTGCCGGCCGCGATCCGACGCCGTCGACCCGACGCGGGATAACGAACGACCTTTTACGATCGCGGGTTCTACCTGAACGCATGATTTTCGAAGACCTTCCGACCACGCCTACGTCGGAAGAGCTGATCGACAAGGCGTTCTCGCGGGCGGCGCGGGCCGGCAAGGCCAAGGGCGGCCTCGAGGCCCAGCAGTCGATGCTCCAGACGGCGGCGAACATCATCTCGGACAACCTCGAGAACGTCGTCACGGCCTGGCCCGACTTCGCCTACGAGGACGACGTCGACCCGTTCTACTACGAGATCGCGGACGCGATCGTCGACGTGGATCGCCTGCGCCAGAGTCTCTCGGAGACGATGTGGGCCAGCCGCAAGGCCCGCGAGATCCACCAGGAGTACCAGCCGAAGCTGCGCAAGACCGACATCGACACCGCTCGCAAGCACCGCAAGCAGGCGTTCGCCCGGCTCGCGGACATCGTCGAGCAGATCGACGACGAGCTGCTGTACATCAACGAGTCCCGAAACGACCTGCGGGACCTGCCCGAGATCAACCCCGACGAGCCGACGATCGTCGTCGCGGGCTACCCCAACGTCGGGAAGTCGTCGTTCGTCAACGACGTCACGAACGCCCGCGGCGAGACCGCCTCCTACCCGTTCACGACGAAGGGGATCGGGCTGGGTCACTTCGAGCGAGACCACATCCGCTATCAGATCGTCGACACGCCCGGGCTGCTCGACCGCAAGCCCGACGAGCGCAACGAGATCGAGTCCCAGGCCGTCAGCGCGATCGAACACCTCGCCGACTGCATGCTCGTCGTCCTCGATCCCAGCGGGGAGTGTGGCTACCCCCTCGAGTCCCAGCTCGAGTTGCGGGACGCCATCGCCGCGCAGTTCGAGGACGTCCCCGTGTTCACGATCGCGAACAAGGTCGACCGGGCCGAGGGCTGGCCCGACGACCTCGAGGGCGAGTACGATCGCGCGATGAGCGTCGAAACCGGCGAGAACGTCGACCGAGTGCTCGAGGCGGCCGTCGAGGCGATCGACTACGAGCCCGAGCTTCCCTTCGAGGAGTGAGCCGATGAAGGGGCCAGGGATCCTCTGGATGCTCCAGACGGCGGCCGGCTTCTCGATGGCCGGGCCGCTGTTTTACCTCGGGAGCAGTCACCTGTTCTCGGGGCGGTACGTCTGGGGCGCGGGCTTTCTGCTCTGCGGACTGCTCGTGCTCTACTTCCCGAGTTACCTCGTCAACCGGATCGGCGGACCGCGGACCTGGATCCGCCGACGGCTCGGCCGCGGCGACGGAGCGAACGAGGACGCGACGGAGTCCGGCGACGCGACCGACGGGAGCGGGATCGGGGTTCGGTCCCGCCTCGAGAAGCTCCGCGGCCGGTGATCACTCCTCGAGGATGGTGACGTACCGGATCTCGATCTCGACGTCGTCGGTGGCGTGTTGCTCGACTCGCTCGCGAATCTCCGTTCCTAATCCCGGCGCGGTTTCTCCGGGGGGACCGCCGACAGTGATAACCGCCTTCCGGGGGCTCTGTATCGGGTAGTTCTCGTCCATCATGACCTGGATGTCGAGCAGCTGGTACTGGGCGTACGCCTCGGCCTCGAGCGCGGCCGTCACCTCCTCGTTGACGTCCTCCTCGAAGTTCCCGGCCTGGTACGAGGAGTACGTGATCGCGCCGAGAAACACCGCGAACACGAGGACGATCACGACGAGGCCGACGACGCGCTTTCGAACCCGCTTTTCGGTCTGGCCGAGTTCGAACAGCGACTCCGGTCGATAGCCGAGATACCACAGGGTCAACAGCCCGGCGAGGTTCACCGAGAGCACGTTGACTAACACGAGCGCGGTCGAGCCGATCGCAGCGGCGGGTTGTCCCCAGGCGATCGCGACGCCCGCGGCGGCGGCGGGTGGAATCAGCGCCGCCGCGATCATGACCCCGACGAGCGCGACCGAGATTCCGGTCGCGATGCTCACGATCCCCGCGACGCCGGCGCCGAGCGCGACCACCAGCGAGAGCAAGTCCGGCGCGAGGCGCTCGGAGATCTCGCCGACCTCCGAGATGTCGAGTCCCGGCGGAACGATGTTCGTGACCTTGACGACCCATGCGAAGACGGCCGCGGCGCCGATCGCGAAGACGATCCCGACGATCTGGTAGGTCACGCTCTCGACGAACAGCTCCTCCTCGTCGATCACCGAGCCGACGCTGGCACCCAGCGCCGGCCCGATCAGCGGCGCGATCACCATCGAGCCGACGACGACCGCGGGCGAGTCAAGCAACAGTCCCGACGTCGCGACGAGGGAGCTAATGATCGTCATCGTCGCGAAGACGGCAAACGTCGGCGTCAGCGACTCCGCCTCGGTCTCGAGCTCCTGCCGGGAGATCCGGTCGGACTCGACGTCTCCCTCCTCGTACTCCTCTCGAAGCGCCTCGAACCGCCTCGAGACGACCGTTTCGGCGTCGACGACGACCGTGTACGCGTCCTCGCCGACGCCGGCGTCTTGCAGCTCGTCGAGCACCGGTTCGACGGCCGGATCCGGCAGCGGGAAGTACACGACCGCCGCGTACTTTCGATCACTCTCCTCGTCGGTCACGACGTAGTCGACGCCATGATCCTCGAGCGCCTCGAGGATCGTCCGTCGCTTGCCCGTCGGAACCGTCAGCTGTACGAGCCGCACGTTCCGTAGCTCAGAACCCCCGTCCCCATAACTTCGAACATTTCGACTGCGGAGCGACCCGGGTTCGTCGGGCGGACCGTCCCGGTCGTCGCTCTCGAGGGATGCGTGAGCTATACCTGTCCCGCGTTCGTCCGGCGCCGTATGAGCCACCGGGTAACGGTCTCGCTCGACGACGACGCGCACGCGGCCCTCGAGACGCTCGCCGGCGAGACGGGGAAGGGACGGAGCGAACTCGTTCGGCGCGCGCTGTCGTTTTACGCCGCCAACTTCGAGGCCGCGAACGAACGGCCCAGCGACAACCTAGAACAGTATTACCGAATGCTCTCCTCCGGCGAGCACGTCCTGCTCGACGTCGACTTCCTGCACGCGTTCCTCGAGCACTGCTACGCGGGCGGGGATCCGGATCCGGCGTTCGTCGAGGCGGCCGACCGCGTCTCGGACTACCACGCCCGGGAGTACGAAACTCGGTTCGAGGACGTCGGCGACCTCCTCGAGTGGCTCGCGTTCTGTGGCTTCCTCGAGGTGCGCGACGAGGCCGACGGCGTCTATCACGTCGTCTTTCCCTCGGAGTCGATCCAGTGGTTCATGACCCGCTTTATCGAGCGCAGCACGACCGAACTGCCGACGGCGCTCGAGATCGAACGGGGCGTCTCGAAGACGATCATCGCCGAGCGATCGGACAGCGAGTAGCTCGCCCCGCGGTGTGGCGGGCGCATCCGTCTTCATACTCGATCATACCGAACGGCATCGACGGTGCAGCCGTATGAGCGCGTCTCAACAACCCTTATGCAGCTCTCGGAGAGCGAAGGGTGTGTGCACTCACCATGGGTATCGCAGACAGGCTGAAGGCGATCGGACCGGGCGCGCTCGTCGCGGCGGCGTTCGTCGGCCCCGGAACCGTCACGACCGCGAGCGTCCTCGGCGCGGAGTACGCGTACCTGCTCGTGTGGACGATCGCGTTCTCGATTCTGGCGACGATGGTGCTCCAAGAGATGAGCGCGCGGCTCGGCCTGATCACCGGCGAGGGGCTGGGCGAGGCGTTCCGGAGCGAGTTCGAGCACCCCCTCGCGAAGGGGGCGACGGTCGCGCTCGTCGTGAGCGCGATCGGGATCGGCACGGCGGCGTTCCAGACGGGCAACATCGTCGGCGGCGCCGCCGGTCTCTCGACCATTACCGGAATAAGTGAAAACGTCTGGGGACCGCTGATGGGACTGGTCGCCGCCGCGTTGCTCTGGACGGGCAACTACGAACTGATCGAGCGGGTGTTCGTCGGCCTCGTGGTCGTCATGGGGCTGGCGTTCATGCTCAACGCCGTCGTGGTTCGTCCGGACCTCGAAGCCCTCGGGAGCGGCCTCGTCCCGACGGTTCCCGAGGGGTCGGCGTACCTGATCGCCGGCCTCGTGGGAACCACCGTCGTCGGCTACAACCTGTTCCTGCACGCGAGTACAGTTCAGGAGCGCTGGGACGGCGCGAGCGATCTCGGCGAGTGTCGCACCGACACGATCGCGATGGTCGCCGTCGGCGGGGTCATCACGACCTCGATCGTCGTCACGGCGGCCGCGGTGTTTCCCGCCGGCACACAGATCGCCGACGTCGGCGAGATGGCCGACCAGCTCGAGCCCGTCTTCGGCGGCTACGCGCTGACGCTGTTCGCGATCGGGCTCTTTGCCGCCGGTTTCACGAGCTCGATGAGCGCGCCGCTTGCGGGCGCCTACGCGACCGCCGGGGCGCTGGGCTGGGAGCGAGATCTGCAATCGAACCGCTTTCGCGCGATCTGGGGAACGATCCTCGCGGTCGGGATCGTCTTCTCGGCGCTCGATTACAATCCCGTCGAGGTGATCGTCTTCGCGCAGGTGGCCAACGGTCTCCTGCTCCCGATTCTGGCGGTGTTCCTCATCTACGCGATGAACAACGACGACCTGCTCGGCGAGTACACCAACAGCACGCTTCAGAACGTCCTCGGCGGACTCGTCACGCTCGTCGTGGTCGGTATCGGTCTGCAGACGCTGTACGACGTCCTCGTACTATGAACGACGCACACGACACCTCGGAGAGACGGACGGTATCGGCGAACACCACCGCAGCGGTTACAGACGGCGGAGCGCCCGCCGCCTCGAGCGAGACCCGGATCGGCGTCGACGTCGGCGGCACCTTCACCGACGTCGCGCTGTCGGTCGCTGACGACCTCGTCACCGCGAAGGTGCCGACGACCCCCGACCAGCACGTCGGCGTCCTCGAGGGGATCGCGAAGGCCTGCGACGAGACGGGGATCGACCCGAGCGAGATCGACGCCTTCGCCCACGCGATGACCGTCTCGGTCAACGCCTTGCTCGAGCGCGGCGGCGCCCGGACGGCCCTGGTGACGACCGCGGGCTTTCGCGACGTCCTCGAGATCGGCCGTCAGGACCGCCCCGACCTGTACGATCTGGAGGCCGAGAAGCCCGATCCCCTCGTTCCGCGGCGGCGACGGTTCGAGATCGACGAGCGAACGACCGCCGAGGGGGTCGAGCGATCCGTCGACCCCGAAGAGGTACGGGAGCTCGCGGCGACGCTTCGGGAGCGAGACGTCGAGAGCGTCGCGATCTGTCTGCTCCACGCCTACGCCGATCCCGAGAACGAACGCCGCGTCGCCGAGATCCTCCGCGAGGAACTCGAGGGTCCCGTCTCCGCGTCCCACGAGTTCCTCGCGGAGTTCCGCGAGTTCGAGCGCACCTCGACGACGGCGGTCGACGCCTACGTCCGGCCCGCGATCGACCGCTACGTGGGGCGGCTGGTCGACGAGGCCGCCGACGCGGGGATCCCGGCGCCGCGGATCATGCAGGCCAACGGCGGGATCGCCGACCCCGAGACGGTTCGCGAGCGCGCGGTGACGACGACCCTCTCGGGGCCGGCCGCGGGCGTCGTCGGGGCCGCGGCGACCGTCGACGACGCCGACGTCGAGGGACTCGTCACCTTCGACATGGGCGGCACCTCGAGCGACGTGAGCCTCGTCCGCGACGGCGAGGCAGAGCGAACGACCGACGCCGAGATCGACGGCCTCCCGATCCGAACCCCGATGGTCGACGTCGATACCGTCGGCGCTGGCGGTGGGTCGATCGCCTGGGTCGACGCGGGCGGCGCCCTTCGAGTGGGACCACGATCGGCGGGCGCCGAACCGGGTCCCGCCTGCTACGGGAACGGCGGCACGGAGCCGACCGTCACCGACGCCAACGTCGTGCTCGGCTACATCGGCCCCGACACGGCGCTGGGCGGCGAGATGACCGTAGACGTCGACGCGGCTCGCGAAGCGCTCGCGGGGCTCGCCGACGAGGCCGGCCTCGAGAGCGCGCTCGAGGCCGCACGCGGGGTCTACCGGGTCGCGAACGCGACGATGACCCGGACGATCCGGTCGGTGACCGTCGAGCGCGGCCACGACCCCCGCGAGTTCGCGCTCGTCGCCTTCGGCGGTGCGGGTCCGATGCACGCCGCGGCGCTGGCCGACTCGCTCGAGGTCGACCGCGTCGTCGTCCCCCGTCCCGGCGGGGTGCTCTCGGCGTTCGGCCTGCTTGCGGCCGACGAGGGCTACGACGCGGCTCGAACGGTCCGCACGCCGCTTGCCGCGGCCGAGCCGGACCGGCTCGAGGGAGTCTACGACGACCTGATCACGGACGTCCTCGCGGACGCCTCCGACCCGGACGCCGCGACGGTCGATCGCGCGGCCGACTGCCGGTACGCGGGCCAGAGCTTCGAGCTGACGGTCCCCGTTGACGACTCGTTCGACCCGAGCGCGGTCGGGGAGCGGTTCCACGCCGCCCACGAGCGGACCTACGGCTACCGGATGGACGAGGCCGTCGAGGTCGTCACGCTGCGGGCGTCGGCGACCGTCGCGGGCGCGTCGCCGACCGTCCGCCACGAGGGGGGCGGCGATCCCCGAATCGGCACGCGGGAGGCGCACTTCCCCGACGTCGGCGCGGCGGAGACGGCCGTCTACGACCGCGACCGTCTGGAGCCCGGCGCGACCGTTCGGGGTCCCGCGGTGCTCGAGCAGGCCGAAAGTACGACCGTCGTCCCGCCCGCGTGGGAGGGCGACGTCTACGAGGACGGAACGCTCGCGATGACGCGAACGGAGGACGACCGATGAGCGGACGTACCGACGCGACCGACGACGGTATCGACCCGGTCACGCTCGAGGTGTTGCGCAACCAGCTAGAGGGCGTCGCCGAGGAGATGGGCCAGACCCTCATCCGCGGGGCGTACTCGCCGAACATCAAGGAGCGACGGGACTGCTCGACGGCGCTGTTCGACGCCGACGGACGGATGATCGCCCAGGCCGAGCACATCCCCGTTCACCTAGGCGCGATGCCCCAGGCGGTCGACGCCGTTCGCGAGCGCGACCCCGAGCCCGGCGACGTGTTCGTCCTCAACGACCCCTTCGCCGGCGGCACCCACCTGCCGGACGTGACGATGGTGTCGCCGATCGCCCCCGCCGCGGAGTCGCCGGGGGACAACGGACGCGAGGACCGCAGTATCGTCGGCTACGCCGTCTCCCGGGCCCACCACGCCGACGTCGGCGGGATGGCCCCCGGCAGCATGCCCGCAGGGGCCCGCGAGATCTACCAGGAGGGGCTCCGAATCCCACCCACGCGGCTCGTCGCGGACGGCGAGATCCGCGAGGACGTCCGCTCGCTGGTGCTCGCGAACGTCCGCAACCCCCGCGAACGGCGGGCCGACCTGCGGGCTCAACTGGCGGCCAACGACCGCGCCGCCGACCGACTCGCCGACCTGTTCGACGAGCACGGCCGGGAGACGGTCCTCGAGGGGTTCGACGCCGTCATCGACTACTCCGCCGAACGGATGCGCGAGCAGGTCCGGGCGCTGCCCGACGGCACCTACGAGGCGAGTGACGTCCTCGAGGGCGACGGGATCACCGACGAGGACGTCGAGATCAGCGTGGCGGTGACCGTCGACGGCGAGGCGATCGCGGTCGACTTCGCGGGGACGGCGGCCCAGCTCGAGGGCAACCTCAACGCTCCCCTCGCCGTGGCGACGAGCGCGGTCTACTTCGTCGTCCGCTGTGTTACCGACCCCGAGATCCCGCCGAACGAGGGCTGTTACGAGCCCGTCTCGGTTCGGGCTCCCGAAGGGTCGCTGCTCAACCCCGAGGCGCCCGCGGCCGTCGTCGGCGGGAACGTCGAGACCAGCCAGCGGGTGACCGACGTCGTCTTCGCGGCGCTGGCCGAGGCGGCGCCCGATCGGGTTCCCGCGGGGAGCCAGGGGACGATGAACAACCTCACAGTCGGCGGCCGCGACGGCTCCTTCACCTACTACGAGACCATCGGCGGCGGGTTCGGCGCTCGAGCAGAGCGGGACGGGATGGACGGCGTCCAGGTCGGGATGACCAACACGCTCAATACGCCCGTCGAGTCCATCGAGACGGAGTACCCGCTCCGGGTGGAGCGCTACGCGCTGCGGCCCGACAGCGGCGGCCGCGGCCGACAGCGAGGCGGACTCGGCCTCGAGCGGGCGCTCACCGTCGAGACCGAGGCGACCGTCTCCCTGCTGACCGAGCGCCGTCGTCACGCCCCCGGTGGCGTCGCGGGCGGCGAGGACGGCGCCCGCGGCGAGAACCTGATCGACGGCGAGTCGGTGCCCGCGAAGACGACCGTCGACGTCGAGCCCGGGACCACGGTGACGGTCCGGACCCCTGGCGGGGGCGGTCACGGCGATCCCGACGAGCGCGACGCCGACGCGCTCGTGGCGGACCGCGCCGACGGAAAGCTCACCGAGGGCGGCGCCGATGAGTGATCGGACGGGCGATCGAGCGGTTCGACTGGGGCTGATCGTCCCCTCGTCGAACACCACTGCGGAACCCGAGTTCCGTCGGTTCGGACCCGACGGGACGACCGTCCACGCGGCGCGGATGCCCCTCGAGTCGGTCACCGTCGACGAACTCGACGCGATGAGCGACGACGCGGTTCGGGCGGCCGAACTGCTCGCCCACGCCGCCGTCGACGCGGTCGCGTACGCCTGCACGACGGGCAGCCTGATTCACGGCCCGGGATTCGACGCCGAACTCGAGGCCGACCTGGAGTCCGCGGCGGGCGTCCCCGCCGTCGCGACGGCCCGTTCGGTGGTCCGGGCGCTCGAGGCGCTCTCGGCCGATCGGATCGCCGTCGCGACGCCCTACACCGCCGTCCTCGACGAGAGGGAGCGGTCGTTCCTCGAGGCGGCAGGGTTCGAGGTCGCGGCAATCGACGGCCGCGGAATCGCGGCCAACACCGAGATCGGCGCGCTCGAACCCGCGGACGCGCGCCAACAGGTGCTCGAACTCGCCGCCGAGGGCGTCCTCGAGGACGTCGACGCCGTCTTCCTCTCGTGTACGAACTACCGGTCGCTCGCGGCGGTGCCGGAACTCGAGGCCGAACTCGGCGCCCCGGTCGTCACGAGCAACGGGGCGACGCTGTGGGACGTCTGCCACGCGGCCGACGCGACGGTCGAGGCTCCCGGACGGCTCTTCGAGCGGGCGTAGGTCGCGCCGTCGCGCTCGCGGTGCTTATATCCCGGGGCGCGACTACGGCTACACATGTTCGATACGCGTCCCGACCGCGAGGCGGAGGTCGCCCTCGTCGGTCGCTCGAACGTGGGCAAGTCCACGCTCATGCGCGAGATCACCGGCCACAGCTTCGACACCGGGGGCAAACCGGGGGTTACTCGTGAACCGAACCACTTCGACTGGGCCGCCGAGGACTTCGTCGTCACCGACCTGCCCGGCTTCGGCTTCATGAGCGGCGTCGACGAGGACCGCCGCGAGCGGATCAAGACGGATATTGTCCGCTACCTCGAGGAGTACGCCGACAACGTCCTCGTCGGGATCCTGGTCGTCGACGGAAAGAGCGTCATCGACATCATCGACCGCCACTCGGGGCCCGACGAGATCCCCTACGACGTCGAGATGTTCCACTTCCTGCGCGACCTCGGGATCCCGACGGTCGTCGCGGTCAACAAGATGGACAAGGTCGACGACCGTGACGAGCGCCTGAACGAACTCTGCGATCGGCTAGGGCTGCTCCCGCCCTGGAAGCAGTGGCAGGAGACCATCGCGCCGATCACCGCCAAGAAGGGACGGATCGGCCCCCTGAACGAGGCCGTCCGCGAGCACCTCCACGAGCACAACCGGGACGATCTGTTCAAGTTCTTCTAGTCCTCGACCGAGGTCGGACCCGTTCGGACGGCCGAGGGGGCTCCGGGTCCGCGGACGGCGGCGAACCGGGCTCGATAGCACCGAACCCCTCGGGTTATGCGGTCGTTTCTCGCTTCGCGGAGCAGTTAGAAAAACGATAATTATCCCGGGCGGGAGCATCGGTGCGGTATGGACAACCGTCAACGAGTTGGAGTAACCAGTCGGCGCGGACTCCTGGGACTCGGCGCCGGGGGGCTGCTCGCGCTGGTCGGCGCCGGGACGGGCGCCGCGAGCGGCGAGACCGACGACGGGACGAACGGACGGGTCGTGTTCGTCTACGACGACAGCCGGCGCGCGGACTGGGAGCAGACGTTCCCGGTCCACCGGGAGGAGGAGGTCCCCGCCTGCTGTGCCGCGGTTACCGAGTACGTCGGTACGAGCTGGGGGCTGCTCCCGGAACACCTCCGGGAGATGGAGTCGGCGGGCTGGGAGATCATGTCCCACACCGCGAGCCATATCGTCGTCGGCAACCTCTACCTGACCGCCCCCGCGGCGCCGGACGACGAGCGCCTCCGGGTGAACGGGAGCTTCCTGGCCGACCACGACGGCGAACCGATCGCCGTCGGAACCGACGAGGGTACCGTCGAGAACGTCGTCGCCGGCGGCGGCGAGGACGACGACGGCTTCTTCCTCGAGCTCGAGGAACCGGTCGGCGAGGCGTTCGCGGCCGGGGAGACGTTCGTCCGCGTCGCCGACGAGCGGCTCCGCGAGGAGGTCGTCGGCTCGAAGGACGCGCTCGAGGAGATGGGCGTCGGCGTCGATCACTTCGTCTCCCCGTTCGGCCGCAGCGAGGGGCTCCTCGAGGAGTTCGTCGAGGAGCACTACGCCGGCTTCGCGAACCGCGAGGGGAACGGGCTCAACGAGATCGCGGACCTCGACCCGTACGAGCTCGGCCGGACCAGCATCGACGGCCCATCCTCGAGCGAGTCCGACATCGAGGCGTTCTACGACGAGGTCGCCGCCGGCGACTCCCTCGGGATCGTCGTCGGTCACAGCCAGTTCGAGGAGACGACCGCCGAACGGATTCGCTTCGCGATCCGCGCGGCGAAAGCGCGCGACCTCGAGATCGTCACCCTCCGCGAGGCGCTGTCGGATCTCGGCGTCGGCCCCGCGGAGACGTCCGGAGGCGACGGCGAGACCGCGGCGGACGACGACTCGGGAGGAGAGTCGGACGCGGAGAACGCGTCGGGGACCGCCTCGAACGGCGACGACTCGGGGACGGATCGTCGGGCGAGCGCCGACGAGGAGGGCGTCGCCTCGACGATCCGGGGCAACGGCCCTTCGATCGCCGCCGGAACGGGGCTGCTGGCGACGGTCGGTCTCGCGGGACGGGCCGCCTACCGCCGGCTGAACGGCCCGGACGGCCCCGACTGAGCGCGGTCGCCGACTCGAGGCGCTCGGGACCGGTCAGTCCGCCGAGACCGAGCAGCTTCCCTCGTAGGCGACGTCCTCGACGGAGTCGATCTCCGGGTCGTCGCCGCAGACCGGACACTCGGGGTTCGCGCGGACGTCGACGGAGTCGAAGGTCATCCCCATCGCGTCGTACATCAGCAGGCGCCCCTCGAGCAGGTCGCCCGCGCCGAGCAGGTACTTGACGACCTCCGTCGCCTGGATGCAGCCGACGGTCCCCGGCAACACGCCCAGCACGCCCGTCGTGGCGCAGTCGGGGACGGTTCCGGGCTCGGGCGCCTCGGGGAAGATACAGCGGTAACACGGCGGATCCTCGTCGCCGCCGCGGTCGTTCGTGAACGTCGTCACCTGTCCCTCGAAGCGGTAGATCGCGCCGTGAGAGAGCGGCGTCTCGGCGAGCACGCAGTGGTCGTTGAGCAGGTACCGGGTGCCGAAGTTGTCGCTGGCGTCGAGGACGACGTCGTACCCGTCGACCAGTTCGTCGACGTTCTCGGCGGTGATGCGGGTCTCGTCGGTCTCGACGTCGACGTCGGGGTTCAACGCCGCGACGTAGTCGGCCGCGCTGTCGACCTTCGGCCGACCGACGTCGCCGTCGCCGTGGACGATCTGGCGCTGCAGGTTCGAGCGCTCGACGACGTCGTCGTCGACGATCCCCAGGCGACCGATGCCGGCGGCCGCGAGGTACTGGATCGCCGGCGATCCCAGCCCGCCGGCGCCGACCACGAGGACGCTCCCCTCGAGCAGCCGCTGTTGGCCCTCGGGTCCGATCTCGTCCATGATGACGTGTCTCGAGTACCGATCGAGTTGCGTCGCGTCCAGGCGGAGCTCGCTCATACCGGTCCTTCGGGCGAGACCGGGAAAAGTTCGCGGGTCGTTGCCCGCTCCGGAGGTTCCGGCAGATTCCCGGACGAACCATGGCCTTTAATACCACGGTTCTCCATATCACGGGTATGGCAACCTCACCCAATGGTGCCGGTGACGATGTCTTCGACGAATTCCTCTCGGACCGCGGTCACACGGTAGAGCGAGCAGGGTGGGAGCAGGAGTATAACAAAAAGCAGTGTCCGGACTGCGGCGGACTCCACGAGGAGTCGGCCACCGACTGTACCGTTTGCGGATGGACGCCGGCCCGGTAGTCGGGCGGGCGAACCCGAGCCGATGATCTTCGGCTCGACGGCGGTTTCTCGGGCCTAACCCGCGTCACTTATGGGTATTGCGACCTTGAACAGCTACAATGGCTACTACGGAGACGAAGGTCACCCGGTTGTTCGGTGGACCGGGGAGCGGGAAGACGACCGCGCTGCTCGATCACGTCGAGGAGATCCTCGAGCAAGACGGGGTCACGTTCCGAGATATTCTCGTCGTCTCGTACACTCGAGCGGCCGCACAGGAGGTTCGCGAGCGACTGGCCGAGCGCCTCGACGAGAGCCCGCGCGCGCTGCAGGGCAACGTCTGTACGATGCACGCGAAGGCCTACGAGCTGCTGGATCTCTCCCGGAGCGACGTCATCGGCGAGTCCGACAAGGAGGAGTTCTGCGACGAGTACGGCATCGAGTACGAGGACGAGTACTCGGGTGCGGGACGGCGCACCGCCCGCTCGACGACGATCGGGAACAAGGTCATCGCGACGAGCCAGTGGCTCCAGCGGACCAGCCGCGAGGTCTCCGACTGGTACGACGTCCCCTTCCAGTGGGACGACGAGGAGGTTCGGCTGCCGCCCGAGATCGACGACCGCGCCCAGGAGGGCAACAAGTACACGCCGACCTGGCCCTCCGACGACGACCGGATCGACGTCCCCGAGGCGATCCGGGGCTGGCGTAACTACAAGGGCGAGCAGGGGAAGATCGGCTTCGCCGACATGCTCGAGCGCGTCAAGCAGCGTTCGCTGCTGCCAAGCGTCGACTACCTGGTGATCGACGAGTTCCAGGACATTACCACGCTCCAGTACGACGTCTACGACGAGTGGAAACCCCACATGGAGCAGGTCCTGATCGCCGGTGACGACGACCAGGTCGTCTACTCCTGGCAGGGCGCCGACCCCGCCCTGTTGCTCGAGGAGGAGGTCGACGAGGACGTCATCCTGCCCAACTCCTACCGGCTTCCCTCGAACGTCCTCAACGCCGTCAACAAGGAGATCCGCCACATCGAGAAGCGCCAGGACAAGGACCTCAAACCCCGCAAGGAGGGCGGTTCGGTCGAGGCCCGCGCGAACGCCTCGATGCTCGATCTCGTCCGGATGGTCCGGCGCACCCTCGTCGAGGACGACGGGACGATCATGCTGCTGTTTCGCGCCCGGTACCAGATGTTCCAGTTCATCGACGAGTTCATCACCGAGGGCGTGCCGTTCCGCTCGCTGACCGACCAGCGGATGTGGACCGATCGGCTCACCCAGTACGTCCGGGCCGTCGAGGCGATCGACGACGGCGAGGACGTCACCGGACTCCAGGCCCGCCGGCTCGCCGACATGCTTCAGGATTCGGCGTTCGGAACCAACGAACGCGACGGACTCTTCGACGAGATCGACGAGCGCCAGGAGGAAGCCGGCATCGAGGACCTCGAGGACCTCACCGTTCCCGCCGACGTGATCGAGGATCACGCCCCGTTCATGCCCGGGCCCGCCTCCGCGGGCGATATGGTCCGGAAGGTGACGAACTTCCAGAAGAAGAGCATCCGCTCGTACTTCAACATCGGCGAGTACCAGGGGATGGACACCGATCGGGTTCGCGTCGGCACCATCCACTCCGCGAAGGGCCGTGAAGCCGACCACGTCTTCGTCGCGACCGACCTCACCGAGAAGGTCGTCGAGCAGATGGTCGCGACCGTCGACGACCCCGCCGACGTCCCCGGCTGCGAGGAGTTCACAAAGACGACCTCCCCGGTGCCCGTGCTGACCGACAACGAACGACGGGTCTTCTACGTCGGCATGTCCCGGGCCCGCGAGCGACTGTTCATCCTCGAGAACCTCGTCGACGGCGCGCCGACGCTACCGATCGACGTCCTGCTCACCAACCAGCTGACCGACCTGACCCTCGAGGAGCTGCTCGAGCAGGCCCAGGCGCCCGACGGCGAGGCCGACGAACTCGAAGCCGAAGCGCCGTGACCGGCGACTCGCCCCTCGAGACCGCCCTGGTCGACGCCCTCGAGCGTGAGGACGCGACCGCGTTCGTCCACGTCGGCCCCGCCTGCGATCCGGCGATCCGGTACTGCCTACCAGCGCCCGAACTCGAGCGAGAGCCTGAGCGAGGCCGTCACGCCGTCGCCTTCGACGGTCGCGAGTGGCGCGTTCGCTCGGCAGCCGACACCGGCGTCGATCCGGCCAGCGCGCTCGCCGACGGGCTCGCCGCCGACGGGCTCTCCGGGACGGTGCTGACGCCGGCCCGACTCCCCCACGACGCCGCGCTCTACCTCGAGGACGCCGGGTTCTCGCTTTCCTCCACCGACGTCGTCTCCCGCGCGAGGGCGACGAAGACCGACGCGGAGCGGTCCCGAATCGAGGACGCACAGGCGGCCGCGGGCGCGGGACTCCGGCGAGGGGCCGCCGCGCTCGCGGGCGCCGAGGTCGTCGACGGCCGACTCCGCCTCGAGGCCGAGGACCTGACCGCGACGCGGCTCCGGACCGCGGTCGACGAGGGAATCGTCGCCGCTGGCGGGTTCCCCGACGGCGAGACGAGGGTTTCGATTCCCGGCGACGACCACGTTCGCCCGGGCGAACCGATCGTCCTCGAGGCCGCGCCACGGGAGCCGTCGGGGTATCACGGCGCCCTCGGCCGAACCTTCGTTCGGGACGGCGAGGGCGGGAGCGAGCGCCGCGCGCACGTCGGCGTCACCCGCGCGTTCCGGTCGGCCGCGGCGATGCTCACGGCCGACGCGCAGTCGGTGACCGCCGTCGAGGCCGACCTCGAGGCCGAGGTGCGGGCGTTCGGGTTCGAGGACGGGATCCGCACCCGCGTCGCCGGGGTCGGCCTCGAGCCCGTCGAGCGTCCGGCTCGCGGCTCCCGGACGATCGACGAAGGGGCGGTCGTTCGACTCGAGGTCGGAGTCGCGCTCGAGGCCGGACGGATCCGACTGACGGAGCTGTTCGCGGTCGGTGACGGGAACGTCGACCGACTCGGATCGGTTCCGCGGTCGCTCGATCCGGAGGGGATCGACGGCGAAGACAGCTAGTATATATCGGTTGGGTTTGCACTTTCAACCGCACCAACGTGTGTAGTGATCGGTTTTATTGGCATGTCGGACGTTTCGTTCCCATGAGAACCGTGACCGCGCCCGAACCAACCGAGATCCTCCTCGTCGAGGACAATCCAGGCGACGTCGCGCTCGTGAACGACGCCTTCGATCAGGTCGCCGACGACGTGGGGATCCGCACCGTCACCGACGGGGCCGAGGCGATGAGCTTTCTCTCGGAGCGCCGCGGAACGGACGAGCTACCGGATCTGCTGTTGCTCGATCTCAACATTCCACACGTGGACGGGTTCGAGCTGCTCGAGTCGATCCAGGGAACCGCCGACCTGACGCAGATTCCGGTCATCGTCCTCACCTGCTCGGACGACGAGTGCGACATCGCCGGGAGCTACGACCGCCGTGCGAACGCCTACCTCACGAAGCCCGACAGCCACGACGGGTTCGTCTCGCTCGCGCAGGCGATCAACGAGTTCTGGGTCAGAACCGCCAAGCTTCCGACGGCGACGGCGATGTAGCGATCGACTGACCGAATCCGTACCGATCTCGGGCGCGGTTCGTCGCGGCTACCGGTCGTTTTTCTCGTCCCCGTCGACGCGTACGGCCCCGACCACCCGTTTCGCGGCGGCGGCGGGGACGTCGGAGGGGAGCGTGAACCGTCGCTGGACGATCACGAGCGCGATCGCCAGCCCGATCAGGACCGCGCCGACGGCGGTCTCTCCGCGCACCAGGAGCAACTCGAGCCCGGCGAGCGCGGCCGGTAACGCGAGGACGAGCACGCCCGCGAGCTCGATCGTATCGATGACGCCGCCCATCGGAGTCGGCTACGAAGCGTCCCCTCAAAAGTGCGGCGGCTGTCGCTCGTCACGGAACCGAGACGCATCCGCGTTTCGGAGCGGTTTTATCCGTCGGCTCGGACGTTCGGGTATGTTCACGGGAATCGTCGAGGAGACCGGGACGATCGCCGCCCGGACCCGAACCGAGGACGGGCTTCGGCTCCGGATCGGCGCCGACGAGGTCGCGACCGGGCTCGAGCACGGCCAGAGCGTAAGCGTCAGCGGAGTCTGTCTCACGGTCGAACGGTTCGAGGACGGGGAGTGGTTCGAGGTCTTCCTGGCGACCGAGACCGTCGAGCGGACCTACCTCGGCGAACTGGCGGAGGGCGACGCGGTCAATCTCGAGCGCGCGATGCCGGCGGACGGTCGCTTCGACGGCCACGTCGTCCAGGGTCACGTCGACGCGGTCGCGACGGTTACGGGGATCGAATCGCTGGACGAGGACTGGGTATTCGAGTTCGAGCTGCCGGCGGGGTACGAACGCTACGTCGTCGAGAAGGGCTCGATCACGCTCGACGGGATCAGCCTCACCGTCGCCGACCTCGCCGCCGACGGCGACGAAACCGCCGGAACGGGACGGGTGACGGTCGCGATCATCCCGACGACCTACGAGCTGACGAGCCTCTCGGAGAAGGCGGTCGGCGATCCCGTCCACCTCGAGGTCGACGTCCTCGCGAAGTACGTCGAACGGCTGCTCGAGGCCCGCTTCGAGTAGCCCGCGTCCTCACTCCGAACGGCGGGGCGGATCGAACTCGGTCAGTTCGGCCGCGGGCGCCTCGTCGGTGTCGCCCCGAACGTCGCGGTACGTCCGCCGGTAGCGGGCGATCTTTCTGTAGAGGTAGTAGCCGACCGTCAGATCGAAGACGATCACGTAGGTCACGAACGCGAGCCCGAACCCGATCGGGTACAGCGAGGCGACGACGTCGGGGACGATCCCGACGGTGACGTTGTACGTGCCGTGGACAAACGCCGCGAGCAACAGCCCCTTCACGACGATCGGGCCGGCGTGCTCGCGGTTGAACTTCGCCAGCCCGAGGTAGTAGCCCGCGATCGCCGAGTAGATGACGTGGCCGGGGCCGACCAGGGCCCGCTGGGTCGCGATACCGGTCGCGGCGGTGATCGTACCCATCTGGGCCTCCGCGACGGTTCCCGTGATGTAGATCGTGTTCTCGATGGCGGCGAAGCCGAGGCCGGCGATCGCCCCGTAGACGGCGCCGTCGATGACGGCGTCGAACGTGGTGCTTCGAAAGGCAAAGACCCGAACCGCGAGGAGCTTGACCGTCTCCTCGACGGGGCCGACGATCAGGTAGAAAAAGAGGATCGTCCCGATCCCCCCGAGCAGCTGGAAGTAGGGCCTGGCGACGGAGTTGACGACGGCCGCGAACGTCGCGAACAGGATCGCGAGGACGAACGTCGCCACGAGCAGCCCGAGGGGTTCGTTCGTCGTGACGTCGGAGTTCCAGATAAACGCCGCAAGCAGGGCCGCCGGCACCACCGAGAGCCCGAAAAAGAGGGCCAGCCACGGATCCTCGAGCACGAGCACGCTCGGCTGGACGAGCAGGAAGGCCGTGATCGCGAGCGCGACCCCGATGACAATCGCGCGAAATCCGTACGCGATCCCGTTGTACGTCGCCACCGAGAACCGATCGAGCGCGTTTCGCGGCTCCCACGTCGAGACGTCCTGGAGATCCCTCGACTCGTCGCTGGCCCGTTCGACCGGGTCCCGCCGTCGTTTCATGCGACGGGATACTCCGCCCTGCCCGGTAATAGTTCGGAACGGCGAGTCCTAGTATGATATCAGATCTCATGATCCGTATTAGGATCGAGCTTATGTGTACTCGATCGTGAGAACGGATCACGATGTACAACGCGAGCCGCGGTATCCACTACACCGCCCCGCCGGGTCCAGAGGACGAGACCAACGAGACGACCGAGAACGCGGCCGAGTCGGCGACGCCCGCGAGCGCCGACGACGCCTCGTCGCCGGCCGAAACCGGGCTCGCCGCCGACGACTGAAACGATTCGGAAGCACCGTCTCCTGGTGGGACACGAGCCGCCCAGCGGACGCTCCGAGACTGGCGGACAGCAGACCGTACGGCGGAGCGACCGACGAACCGAACGCACAAGGGGGCGTCGTGCCAACGTCCCCGCATGCACTTCGATCAGCGAACGCAGCGGGCGCTTCGCGAGGTCGGCCTCGAGACCGACGAGCTCCGGGCCGCCTCCGAGGCCGTCGTCGCGGCCGTCGAGGAGGATGCCGACGCGCTCGAGGCCTTCTTCGACGCTCACGACGTGGTGTACTCCGATATGGAGATGGCTCACTCGAGCGCCGACTATCCCGAGCACACGGTCGACTCGCTGGACCTGACGACCCACGCCGACGAGATGCGCGGGTGGCTGCGGTTCGATACGTGGGGCGTCTACGTCGAGGACGGCCGCGTCCTCTCGGACGGCTCGGTCGAGTTGACGCTCGGGCCGACGATCCACGACCGGGTCCGGTTCGCGCCCGACCGCGAGACGCTGCGGTGATCGCCGTGTCGGCGATCGCTCCACCGCTCGCGCGTTCCGAGGAGCGCGCCCCCTCGCCGCCGACGGAGGGTCGACGATGACGACCGCGCGCGTTCGGGGGATCTACGCGACGGCGCTGACGCAACTGCTGAACGGCGACGGCCTCGAGGTCGTCCAGGCTTCCGACCCGATCCGCGAACGCTTCGAGGCGGAGTCGTTCGCGGCCGCGCCCGCCGACGTCTCGCTCGAGACGACCCGCGACCGACAGGGCGTCGAGGTGTCGGGCGACTCCGACGCGGTGGCGACGGCCGCCTCGCGCCTCGAGAACCTCGCCGTCGACACGTTTTACTGGGACGACGACGCCCCCCGCGGGGCGGTCTTCGACGCGGAAGTGCTCGAGGCCGACGGCGGGGGCGGCGCCGTCGTCGATCTGGGCGGCGGTCGTCGGGGCTACCTCGCGTACGACGACGCCGACGACTACGTCGACGCGGGCGACCGCTACCGCGTGCAGGTGCGCGAGCCGACCCCGCCCTGGGACGACGACCACCCGCGGGTCGCGCCCGCGCTCGAGGCCGCGGGCGGGCTCTGTACGCTCTCGCGGGCCCGCAGCGGCGTCTCCGCGAGCCTGTCCGGCGAGCGAGCCGAGGAGCTGGTCGGGATGACCAACCTCCTCTCGGTCGACGTTCCCGAGGGATGGGGGGTGCGCTGGCACCGCCCGGCCGCCGACGCGGACCTCGAGGCGATGGGCACCGCTCTCGAGGACGCGGTCGAGCGGGCTCGCGCGCTCGAGGCGGCGCTGTCCGACGCCCCCGAGGAACCCGGCTCACCGAGCCGGCTGGCGGCACCCGAAGAAACCCGCTGGCTCTGGTTCGGCCGCGAGTCCCGCTTCGCGCTCGACGAGCACCGCCGCGAGGTCGAGTCGACGATGCCCGGCCACCACCGGACCAAAGCGACGGACCGGGCCGCGAGCGCGGCGGTCGACTTCGCCGAAGCCGTCTGCGGTTCCGCGGGCAACGGGTTCGGCGGCGAGTTCCCCTTCGACGCCGTCTCCCAGCAGTTCGGCCCGCTCGAGGGCGACCGCCTCGAGATCGGTCACGGGAAACCCGACGGCCGCCTGATCTCGCTGGGCTACGGCGACGTCACCGACCGGGATCCGGAGGGGACGATCACCCTCGAGCGCTCGATGCGCGGGGGCGGCACCTACGACGCGCTCGGCGTTCCCAAGGAAGCGGGCGACGTCGCGGTGACGAAGTTCCGCGAGGGGCGGTGGTGGTACCCGACGACCTACCGGGACGACGAGGGGACGACGAAGGGGACCTACGTCAACGTCTGTACGCCCCTCGAGCTGTTTCCGGACGGCGTGCGCTACGTCGACCTCTACGTCGACGTGATCCGCACCCCCGACGGCGGGGTCGAGATCGTCGACCGCGAGGAACTCGAGGACGCGATCGACGACGGCCTCGTCGCGGCGCCGCTGGGGGAGAAAGCTCTCGGCGTCGCCGAGGCCGTCGAGCGCGCGCTCTCGAACTGAGACTCAGTCGTCGGCCGCCGTGGCCTCGTACCGGGGGCCGTCCGCGTCGTCGACCCGCGTGAACAGCGTCGCGAGGACGGAGCCGGAGACGTTGTGCCAGACGCTGAACAGCGCCGGAATCAGCGCGGCGACGGGATCGAAGAAGGCGACCGCGAGGGCGACCGCGAGCCCGCTGTTCTGGAGACCGACCTCGAACGCGCAGGCCCGGGCCCGCGCCTCGGGCATCCCGGCGAGCCGGCCGACGCCGTAGCCGCCGGCCAGACCCAGCCCGTTGTGGACGACGACCGCGAGGAGGACGAGCGCGCTCGCGGCGCGGATCTCGCCGACGTTGAGCGCGACGATCGCGGCGACGATCGCGGCGATCGTGAGCGCGCTGATCGCGGGAAACACCGAGAGCCCGACCCGGGCGACCGACGGCGCCGTCCGCTCGAGGGCGTACCGGAGCCCCAGCCCCGCGACGACGGGAATCAGGACGATCAGGACGATCTGCCGGGCCATCTCGGCGAACGTGACGGTGATCGACTCCCCGGCGAGCGCGACGACCCACGCCGGCATCACAATCGGCGCCGCGACGGTCGTCACCGCCGTGATCGTCACTGAGAGTGCGACGTCCCCGCGGCCGAGGTAGGTCATCACGTTCGAGGCGGTCCCGCCGGGTGCGGCCCCGACGAGGATCAGTCCGACCCCGATCTCTCGGGGCAGACCGAGCGCGGCGACGAGCGCGACGGCGAGTACGGGCATCACCGTCCACTGGGCGGCCGCGCCGACGAGCACGTCCCGCGGCCGCGCGGCGATCCGCCGGAAGTCCTCGAGGGTCAGCGTCAGCCCCATTCCGAGCATGACGACGCCCAGCAGCGGCGAGATGTAGTTCCCGATCGGAACGAACGCCGGCGGCGCGTACAACGCGGCGGCCGAGCCGATCAGCACCCAGACGACGAAGTACTTGCTGGTGAACCGTCCGATCCGCTCGAGGAGCGCGATCGACGTCACCGACCGATCACCCGCCGTGCGGTCGCGAGGATCATACCGGTCGTGGGACCGTCCCGTACAACAAGCTACCTATCGTCCCGCACGGCGCGTTCGCTCGATCGACATCGCGGCGTCCGCCGCCGTTGGCCGCCGGGTCGCGGGTTCGGTGGGACTCGAGCCGACAACCGAACTCATATCACCTCGCGGGCAAAACGGAACGGTATGACAAAGCGGGACGTCTCGCTTCCCGACGAGGCGGAAGCAGGAATGCGCGAGTTCATCGACGAGGTCGATCGGCGCCTCTCGAGCGAGGAGGACACCTGTTCGGTCGTCGAGGACGTGCTGATCGATCTCTCGGGAGACCGGGAAGCCTACGAACGCTGGCAAAACGGCGAGTCGATGACCCCCGCCGAGCGGGTTCGCCTGCAGAGCTACGACCCGTGTAACACCACCCTCGAAAGCGAGTACTACGCCGAGAAGGACGAGGAACGGTTCCGCCACTCGAAGCACATCCAGTGGCTCTGGCGCCAGTTCGACAGCCTGCCGATCGCGGACAACGTCGAGTTCGCGCTTCGGTTTCGGCGGATGCTCGCCGACCACCTCTTCGAGGAGTGTGGCGAGAACTGCCGGTTCTTCAAGGGCGTGACGTTCACGTACGGTCACAACATTACGATCGGGGACAACACCGTCGTCCACGACGACGTCCACCTCGACGACCGCGGGAAGCTGACGATCGGCGACCGCGTCTCGATCTCCGACGGCGTCCACGTCTACAGCCACGACCACGACGTCGTCGACCAGACCGAGGTCCGCAACTACCACACGATCGTCGAGGACGACGTCAGGCTGACCTACGACTCGATGGTTCAGGCGGGCAACAGGGTCGGCGAGAACGCCATCGTCGGCGCCCGCGGAGTCGTCCAGCACGACATCCCCGCCCACCACATCGCCGTCGGCATGCCCGCCAAAAGCGTCAAGATCAAACCGGGCTGGGAGGACGTCGCGGCACCCATCGAGGAGGCCGGCGTCAACCGTCAGCAACAGCGCCACTTCGAGTACGACCTCCCCGAGGACCTCGAGGTCTTCGACGAGTTCCAGCGGGATCTCCGTCCGCCCCAGTAGCGGTCGGCCCCGCCGTCCGCGCCGGAAACGGGGAGTCGGGAGCCGCCCTTGTTCAGCTGCGGGACACTGTCACGGAGCGATTGGGTAAGGAATACCCAAGTGTATTGAGACCGTATCACACGGCGATGGAGCTCTGGGGCTGGCTCGTCGGCTACGTGGCGCTGTTCGCCCTTCTTCATCTGGTACTGTACTACGCGTACGTTCGTCGCGAGGACGGGGACGGCGTGCGGTCCCCGTCGGTCGCCGACCCCGGCCCCAACCAGTCTCGATCCGGATCCTCGCCGGGGTCAGAACAGTACACGGGCGGGTCCGACGACGACGGCGATCCGGAACTCGAGTTCGACGGGGAGACGATACGGTGTCCCCACTGCGGAGCCAGAAACGACGCCGACCGGACGTTCACCTACTGCTGGAACTGCGTCTCCGCGCTCCGGCAGTAGGCCGCCTCGCCGGCCCTCGGCGCCCGACCGAACCGCCCTCGAGTCGGCGGTTACCGACGCCGCCCGTCGCCGCGGGCTCTCGCCAGCCGCTCGGAAACGTCGCCGACCCGCTCGAGGACTCGGTCGAGCCGCGACTCGGTGCGGTGTTTGACGATGAGGGCGGGACACTCGGCTTCGCGGGCGACCGTGTCGGCGACCGAGCCGATCACCGGCGGGCGGACCAGCCCGGTTCCGGTCGCGCCGAGGACGATCAGGTCGTGGTCGACCGCGACCTCGAGGATCCCCGCCGCCGAGTCGGGGGCGTCGACGACCCGCTGCTCGACGGGAACGTCCGGGAACTGCGCCGCGGTTCGGCGAACCTTCTCCTGTGCGGCGTCCGGATCGGCCATCGGTCCCTCGCCCGTCACGACCGAGAGGATGGTCACCGTCGCGCCGTTGGTCGCGGCGATGGCCGCGGCGACGTCGCTGGCGAGCCCGACGTGGGGCCCGCCGACGGTCGGCACCAGCACTCGTTCGACGCCGTCGGCGACCGTCCCCATCCGCTCGACCAGCACGTCGCAGGGCGGTCGCCGTAGGACGGGGTCGACGGAGGTACCGAGCACCGCGTCCGCGGCCGACGCTCGCTCGCGCCAACCCATCAGCAGGGCGTTGGCGTCGACCTCGCGGACGACGTCCCGGATGGCCCCAGGCACGTCGCTGCCGACCCGGAGGTCGGTCGTGATCGGCACCGCCGAAACGCGCTCGGCGCGCTCGAGGAGTCGCGTGCTGTCCTCGGCGTACTCCGCGGAGATGTGCTCGTCGGAGAACAGCAAGAACGGAGAGTTGACGGGCTTGTGTTCGATGGCGATCGCGTGAATCCGACCGTCGTGGCGGGCTGCCAGATCCGAGGCCGTCCGCAGCAACTGCTCGACGGCCCCCGGGTTCGCGAGCGCGACGACGATCGTGTACTGCCCCCCGACAGTGACATCCCCAGACATACTACTCGTTCGCACGCGACGGGCAAAAGGTTCACCCGTCGATCCCCCGAACCGCAACGGTCCGTTCGGCCGCGTCGTCGGGGCTCTCGACTCGAATCGGAAAGACGTCGGTCTCGGCGACGGGGTAGGTCTCGTAGCCGAGGACGACCGTCTCGGTCGTCCCGAACGGAACCGTAACGGTGGTCGTATCGACCAGTTCCCGATCGGTCCCGACCAGCAGTTCGATCTCCTGGGTCGTGTCGCCGACGAACATCATCCCGCCCTCGTTCGTGACCTCGACGCGGACCGCGAGCCGATCGCCGCCCTCGAGGGGCTCGTTCGTCGCGACGATATCGACCCCGAACGGCGGCCGGATTTCGGGGCCGTCGACGGTGACGAGCTCGCTCGTTCGCCCGTCCTCGCAGACGACCCGGGCCATCGTCGGATACCCCGCGGCCATCCAACCGGGTCCGGTTCGGGTGAGCGCCGTCTCGGCGCGCTCGCCCTCGAGCTCGTCGATCCCGACCACGGTGTGGTTCTGGCCCTCGATCCAGACGGCCCGATCGAGCTCGCCCGCGTCGTCGCGCGCGACGAGGGTGGTCTCGACGGCGTCGTCGATCCCGACGGCGGCGTCCGCGCCGGGATCGCTGTCGAGCGATTCGATCGACGGCCGTCCCCGACTCCGGGGATCGACCTCGAGGATCCACTCGTGACTCGCCGATCCCGACTCGGTCGGAACGGTGACGCCGATCCGGTGGGTGCCGACGTCCTCGGGCGCGGCGAGGTAGGCGCCCGTTCCGGTGACGTACGCGTAGTCGGTCGCCAGCGAGAGGTCGCCCGCGAGCGCGTCGTCGACGGCCCACTCGAGGTCGCCGGGTTCGAGGCGACGCCCCGCCGCGACCTCGAAGAGCACCGCGGTGTCCGGCCGAACCGCGACGCGATCGTCCGCCGGTCTGATCGCCGCGCTCTCGCCGTCGTCGGTTCCGACCACGGTAACGAGGCGCTCGTCGCTGCCACCGCTCGTCTCGAGCCGGACGGGGAACGTCTGGGTGCGCGCGACGCGGGGCGTCTCGTATCCGAGCGCGATCGACGCCCGCTCGTCGGCCTCGAGCTCGACGGTCCGTTCCGCCACACTCTCGGGATCGCGCCCGACGACGAGGCGAACGTCGACGGTCGTCGCTGCGGCGCTCTCGAGCACTCCTCTCACCTCGATCCGATCGCCGGCCGCGACTGGTGCGGTCGTCTCCAGGATGCGGGGATCGACGGCCGATTCCGAGCCGACCGCACCCGTCGTCGCGAGCGCCGTTCCGGCCGCGATCCCGGCGAGGACGCGCCGTCGTGGCTGTCTCCCCCACCACATAGTAGGCGATACCGTTCCGCCGGAGCGATAAGCGATCGTGGCCGTTCCGCGAGCAATCGCGGGTTTATCGGGGTGTAAGCTCCGCCAAAAGAGGACTTCGATTGCAGAGTTTGCCCGGAGGCCGCCAATCGCGGCTCTAGACGCCGGTGCTGTACCGCAGAATGCCGGCGAACCCGCCGAAGGCGTTGTACAGCTGTTCGCCCTTCTCGAAGTCCGTCGAGATGAACTTCGTCTCGGTGCCGCGTTGTTCGGCGATCTCGATGAGGTGGTCGATGGCGTCCTCGCGGTCCTCCTCGGTGGCCTCGACCTCGCTGCCGCAGTCGCTGCAGGTGTGGTCGGGCGTCGACTTGCGCCGATCGATCACCTCGCGATCGGTGTTGCCACACTCCGGACAGTCGTAGATGACGACGTCCTTCCGGAGGTCCTCGCTGATCAGCAGACGGTCGACCGCGCCCATCATCAGGTTGCGCCGGGTCTGTTCGAACCCGTACGTGGCGAGCTCGCCCGCGTTGAGCTCCTCGAAGAACTCCTCCATCTGCTTTTTGTCCTTCATCACCTCGGCGTCGGCCAGGGCGTCCTCGGCGTTGTCGACGAGGTCCTTCAGGCCGGACTCGTCGGTGTAGGCGACGTCGAACTTCCCGATCACGTTGTCCTGGATCTCGTGGTGGAGGTAGTCGCCGTCGAGGAACTCGTCTTTGGTCGGCGAGGGCCCGCCGACGAGGATGCCGTCTAACTCGTGTCGTTTGGGCACGAACAGATCGTTTGCCATCCCGGCGACCTCCTGGTAGAAGTTGTCGATCGCCTCGAGGCGCAGCCGGGCGAACCGCTGTGCGGACTGGCCACCCTTGCGCTGCTTGCCCGGCACCAGCGAGGAGGCGGACTTGACCGCCTCGACGCGTTTGCCCTTCAGCCAGCCGACGTTGGCCTCGCGGCGATCGAGAACGATCAGCCCGTACAGGCCCTTGTCGGCCATCATCTCCTCGAGCGGTTCGATGAGGAAGTCCGAATCGCAGTGGTAGCGGAACGACTCGACGGGCTGGGGCGGACTCTCTAAGACCTTCGTGACCATCTCGGTCCGGCCGCCGCCGGAGTCGACGGCGCCCGAGAACAACACCATGCCGTTGTCTGGCGGATAGGTGTCGTAGTACCGCAGTCGGTCCTTGATGCTGGTCAGCGCGTCCTGGACGGCCGTCCGGGTCTGCTTGGACTTGATGTTGGCCGCCTCGCTGTGTTCCTGCGTGACGTGTTGGACGACGTCGCTGATCTGGCGGTCCTCGGGGATGTAGATCGAGACGAGCTGCGTGCCGGAGCCGTCGAAGTCCTTGAGATCCTCGATGACCTTCCGGAACTCGTACTTCTTCCGGTCGGATTGCTCCTGCTCGGCCTCCTGGCTCATTGTCGGTACACAACGGAGCTGTGGCTAAGTATCCTTTGACACGCGCGACGTCCGTCGATGGGTCACGCGGCCAGCGAGCCGCCGAACCCGATCGATCGCGCCGTCTACATCGAGCGCGGTGCCTCGACGCCCAGGATCGAGAGGGCGTTCGCGACCGCGTGCCTCGAGGCCGCCACGAGCGCGAGGCGGGCCTCCCGGACCTCGGGATCGACGTCCTCGGCGAGGACGGGACACTCCCGGTAGAAGGCGTTGAACCGGTCGGCGAACTCGCGGGTGTAGGTCGCGACCTGGTGGGGCTCCAGGTCGTCGGCGGCTTCCTCGACGACCGCCGGAAACCGGGCGATCGTCTCGAGCAACTCCCGTTCTGCGGGGGTCTCGAGCAGGTCGGCGTCGGCCGCGGACTCGAGGTCGAGGTCCTGGTCGGCCAGTGCCGTCTCGGGATCGAGTCCAGCCTCCTCGAGGATGCCACAACAGCGCGCGTGGACGTACTGCACGTACGGGGCGGACTGGGCCTCGAAGTCCAGCGCCTGCTCCCACTCGAAGGTGATCGCCTTCGCGGGCTGTTTCGAGACGATGTCGTACCGAACTGCACCGATCCCGACCTGGTGGGCGATGCGTTCGACGTCCTCGTCGTCGAGGTCGTCGTCGCGGATGCGGTCGTCGAGGCGCTCTTCGACCTCCTCGCGGGCGCGGTCGACGGCCTCGTCGAGCAGGTCGTCTAGATCCACGCCCGTACCCCGCCGCGTCGACATCTTCCCCTCCGGGAGGTTGACGTAGGAGTACAGCACCTGCCGGAGCGGGTCGGTGTCGTTACCGAGCAGCTCGAGGGTGGTCCGGAGCTGGCGGGCCTGGAGCTTGTGGTCCTCGCCCAGCACGGTTACCGCGCGATCGTAGTTGTCGAACTTCCACTCGTGGTGGGCCAGGTCCCGGGTGGGGTACAGCGAGGTGCCGTCGGCCCGCAGGAAGACGAGGTTCTTGTCGATCCCGTACTCGTCGAGCTCGAGCTGCCAGGCCTCGTTCTCGTAGACGGCTTCGTCGAGCTCCTTGAGCCGCGCGACGAGCTCGTCGGTGTCGCCGTTGCGCATGAACCGCGTCTCCTTGACGAACTCGTCGAACTCCGCGGGCAGGCGGGCCAGACACTCCGTCATCCCACCCAGCACCTGATCGACGACCTCGCTGACCCGCTCGTAGGCCTCGTCGTCGCCTTCCTCGAGACCCTGCATGATCGACTCGATCTCGGCCTCGGCGTCGGCGACTTCGTCCTCGGAGCCGTTCTCGAGGAAGGCGTTGCCCTTCCGGTAGTAGCGCACGAGGTCGTACTCCGGGCGGTCCCGCTCGGGCTCGCTCTCCAAGTCCGACTCGTCGAACGTTTCGTAGGCCCAGGTGAAGACGGCCATCTGGCGGCCCGCGTCGTTGACGTAGTAGTGGCGGTCGACGTCGTAGCCGGCGTACTCGAGCAGGTTGGCGACGGCGTCGCCGATGATCGGGTTCCGCGCGCGCCCGACGTGGACCGGTCCCGTCGGGTTCGCGCTCGTGTGCTCGACGACGACGCTCTCCCCGCGGTCCTCGAGGGCGCCGTAGTCGGCCGCCGTCGCGCTCTCGAGGGTGGACTCGAGGTAGGCCTCGCTCGGCAGGAAGTTGAGGTACGGTCCCTGGGTCTCGATCGCCTCGACGTACGTTAGCTCGTCGATGTCGATCTCTTCAGCGAGTTCGGCGGCGACCTGCGGCGGCGGGGCCCCCGCCTCGCCGGCCAGCCGGAAGGCCACGCTCGAGGCGAGGACGCTGTCGACGTCCTCGGGCGGTTCTTCGATCCCGAGATCGTCGGTCGGATAGTCGAGCGTCGAGAGCGCCGTCTCGAGGGCGCTCTCGACCTCCGCGCGTAGGGAGAGGAACATACCCGCCCGTATTCAGGGGGGAAGTAAAGGAATGTCGGGTTCCGCTTTGCCCTCTCGCGTCGCCCCGCAGTCCGGCGATCTCCGCTCGAGCCCTGAAATGGACGGCCGCAGTGTCAACCGTTGCCGCAGCGTCCGGCGAGTGCATGACGTCGCTAACCGAAGCCGACGACGCCGAACGCGGCGAATCGAACGCCCTCGAGGACACCCCGATGTCGTCCGGGGATCCCGTGTCGGTGATGGCCGCGCTGTCGGTCGCGTACTCGTGGTACCTGTTCTACCTCAAGGAGGACAGGGTCGCCGGCCTGTTCGTCGGCCTCTGGGCGCCGACGCTGCTGGGCGCCGCGGCGTACTTCCAGCAGAAGGAGCTGTACGCGAAACTCGAGGAGGGCCTCACGTTCGCGTAACGTCCGGCTCGAGCGCGAAGAAATCGCGGGACCGACACGATTCTTACTCGATTTTCAGCCCGCTGCCGGTCAGCGGGACGACGACGTCGGCGTCGCGAGCGAGGACGCCGCGCTCCCGGTACCGCTCCAGGGCCGCCGGCGCGACCGCGGAGGTCGGCTCGACGTAGAACCCGCCGCGGTGGAGTCGCCCGAGGGTGTCCTCGATCGTCGACGGCTCGAGGGCGAGGACGTCGCCGTCGGTCCGCTCGATCGCCTCGCGGATCTCCTCGAGGCGGACGGGCTCGGCGATCCGGATCCCGTCGGCGACGGACGGCTCGTCGGGGTCGGTCGCGGTCCCGTCGGCGACGGCGTCGGCGATCGGCGCACACCCCGCCTCCTGTCCCCCGAGCAGCCGCGGAACCTCGTCGATGACGCCGCCCTCGGACAGCAGCGAAAAGCCCCGGTAGGCGCCCAGAAACAGGGTGCCGTGGCCGACGGGGAGCACGACGGCGTCGGGCGCCGTCCAGCCGCGCTGGGCCGCGATCTCGAAGGCGAACGTCATCGTCCCCGCGTAGAAGGCGGGGTTCCAGGCGTGGCTGGCGTACCATCCCGCGCCGGCCTGACGGGTGGCGGCTTCCGATTCGGCGTCGCCGGGACCGTCGCCGCCGTCCCCGTTCCCGCCCTCGACCGCCTCGATGCAGGCGTCGGTCACGTCCTGACGCGTTCCCTCGATCCGAACCGGACTGGCGCCGGTTCGCTCGATCGCGCCCAGCTTCGCCGCCTTCACGTCCGCGGGAACGTAGATCTCCGCGTCGATCCCGGCTCGAGCCGCGTACGTCGCGACCGCGGCGCCGGCGTTGCCCGAGGAGTCCTCGAGCACCCGGTCGACGCCGAGGTCGGCCGCCCGGGAGAGGGTCGTCGTCGCGCCCCGATCCTTGAACGAGCCCGTCGGGAAGACGTACTCGAGTTTGAAGTCGGCATTCCAGTCGGGGGCGTCGACCAGCGGGGTAAAGCCCTCGCCCAGCGAGACCCGCTCCTCGAGGGGGAGCCACGGTTCGAAGTTCCAGAGCCCGCGACCGGGTTCGAGTTCGAGCGCGCCCGGGTCCTCGGGGAGCGGGCGGTCGGCGAACTCGAGGGGGGCGCCACAGGCACAGCGCCACGGCTCGTCGGGGCCGGCCGCGTAGACGGTTCCGCAGTCGGGGCAGGTGAGATCGGCACTCATCAGTACTCGTCGATGTCCGTCGCGACCGAACAGACGTACTCCCCGGTCGCGACCTGCGGGAGCCGACGGATCCGCCAGAGGATCCCGTCGCTGTCGGCGGTCACCGTCTGCTTGGGCTCGCCGAAGGGCGTCGTCACGGTAAACAGCGTGTCGCCGGCGCTTACGCGGTCGCCGAGGTCCGGCTCGAGGTCGACGAGCCCGCCGGCGGGCGCGCCGAACTGTTCGAACCCCTTCGCGCGGGTCTGGGGAGCGGGATCGCGCTCGCCCTCGAGGAAGCCGTAGTACCGCAAGACGTTGAACACGCCCTCGACGCCCTTCCGGACGCTGCTCTCGTCCAGGCCGACGGCGCCGCCGAGCTCGGGGTCGACGGTCGGGATCCCCTCGTCAGGCGCCGCGCGGGCGAGCTGGCCCTCGGGGCCCTTCTGGTCGAGGATGTAGCCGCAGCCGAAGACCTTCGCCAGCTCGAGACACTCGCCGTGGAGCCGGTGGCGGGTGCCACAGCGAACCCGGACCTCGTCGATCATTCGGCTGGTCGACCCCTGGTGGAGATCCAGGATGAGGTCGGCGCGGGTGGCCGCCTCGAAGGTCGCGGCCGCGATCCGCTCGCTCGAGGTTCCCGCGGCGTTGCCCGGGTACGCCCGGTTCATCTTCGTGTCGTCGATCGGGTTGCGGTGCTCGGCCACCTGGAAGGCGTGGTAGTTGACGATGCCGACGATCAGGATCGTGCCGCTGAGTTCGGTCGGATCGAGCTGCGGGACGACGCGTCGAACGACGCCGACGCCGTGGAGTTCGTCGCCGTCGCTTACCGCCTGCATGTAGAGAGTCTTGCCCGACTTCGCGCCGTTTACCACGGCGACGGGGAGCCCGAACGGGCTCCCGTCTCGAGTCTCGCCGACCTCGAGACGGCCCGTGTCGATCTCGCCGGGGTCCGCGCTCGCCGTTCCGAGCGTCGTTGTCATGTGTTCTGAGGTTGAACCCGTCAGCCTTTATTGATTCGGTTAGATCCCGCCAGGAGCGGGCGGATCGCCCCTCGAAACGACGGCTCGCGAAGGCGGGGGATCGGCAGCCGCCGTGGAAGCTTTTTACCCGCCAGGGTCGGAGACCCCTGCGTGAACCGACGCGCGATTCTGGCCGCCTCCGGCGGCGCGCTCGCGGCGACCGTCGCCGGCTGTGCCGACGTGCTCGAGGCGGGCGACAACGACCTCGCGGTCGAGGCGGTCGCAGACGGCTTCGCCCACCCCTGGAGCCTAACGGTCCTCCCGGACGACGGGCGGCTGCTCGTGACCGAACGGGAGGGACGACTCTCGGTTCTCGATCCGAACGACGGCGACGTCGAGGCCGTCGAAGGCGCCCCGGAGGTGTACGCGGAGGGCCAGGGCGGGTTGCTCGACGCCGCCTTCCACCCCGGGTTCCCGGACGAGCCGTGGCTCTATCTGACCTACGCGACGGCCGGCGGCGACGGCGAGTCGACGACGGCCCTCGGCCGCGGCGAGCTCGACCTCGAGGCGGGGAGCCTCGAGGGGTTCGAGGAGCTGTACGCCGTCGAGCCGTTCGTCGACTCGGACGGCCACTTCGGCTCCCGGGTCGTCTTCAGCGAGGACGGCGCGGTCTACGTCACCGTCGGCGATCGCCAGTCCAAGGCGTTCGGCCCCGACCACGTCGCCCAGGACAGGACCACCGGGCTCGGGTCGACGCTGCGGCTCGAGCCCGACGGCTCGGTCCCCGAGGACAACCCGTTCGTCGACGAGGACGGCCTCGAGGGCGCGATCTTCAGCTACGGCCACCGCAACGCCCAGGGGATGACGGTCCACCCCGAGACGGGCGCGCTCTGGCAGTCCGAACACGGCGAGGAGGACGGCGACGAGATCAACGTCGTCGAGGCGGGGGCGAACTACGGCTGGCCCGTCGCGGGCTACGGCTGTCGGTACGGCACCGACGATCCCATCGGCGAGGAGTCTCACGAGCGCGACGACGTCGTCGACCCGGTCTACCACTGGGAGTGTGGCTCCGGGGGGTTCCCGCCCGCGGGGATAACTTTTTACGATGGCGACAGCGAGGAGTGGGCCGGCGATCTGTTCGTCGGCAACCTCGCCGGAGAGTACCTGGGCCGGTTCACGGTCGACGGCACCGACGTCGAGGAGCACGAGCCGCTGCTCGAGGGACGGGGGTGGCGGGTCCGGGACGTCGAGGTTCACTCTGGGACGGGCGCGCTGTACGTCGCGGTCGACGGCGCGGACGCCCCGGTCGTTCGGCTGACCCCCGAGTAGGCGATCGACGGGGTCTCGACGCGACCGCCCTTATAGCAAGATTGCCCGGGCCAGTCCGAGGAAGACGAAAAACCCCAGCACGTCGGTCGCGGTCGTGATGAAGATCGTCGCGGAGGTGGCCGGGTCGATCCCGAGCCGATCGAGCAGGAGCGGCGTGATCGCACCGAAAAAGCCCGCGATCACTAGGTTCGCGACCATCGAGATCCCGATCACGGCACCGAGGAGGATTCCGAACTCGGCGAAGGAGAACGCGATCGCGACGACGGCAACGAGCGCGCCCGTGATAAGGCCGTTGACCGCCCCGGCGATCGCCTCGTTGACGACGACGCGTTTGCCGGTGTCGAGCGAGACCTCGTTCAGGGAGATCCCCCGGACGGTGACCGCCATCGCCTGCGTGCCGGCGTTCCCTCCCATCCCGGCGACGACCGGCATGTAGGCGGCGAGGATGGCGACGGCGGCGATCGTCGACTCGAACAGCCCGACGACCGCCGCGGCCATAAACGCCGTTCCGAGGTTGAGAATTAGCCACTTGTACCGTCTCCTGACCTTCTCGCCGGGTCCGTCGAGGACGCTTTCGGCCTCGTCGACCCCGGTGAACTCGTAGAGGGTTTCGCCCCGCGCCTCCTCGAGCAGCGTCAGGAGGTCGTCGGCGTGGATCACGCCGAGAACGTCGCCGTCCTCGTCGAGCACGGCGACGGTCCGCTCGCGGTTCCGCCGGAACACGTCGAGCACCTCCTCGTCGTCGCGGTCGTACCGGACGTGTGGCGTCTCCCGAACGTAGTCGTCGAGCGTCTCGGCCCGCGGATCGGCCACCGAGAGCGCCGCACCCGGGAGCTCGCCGAGGAGCCCGTCCTCGTCGGTGACGAAGATCGTCGGCACGCGGCCCGTTCGCTCCTCGAAGCGCCGAACGCGCTCGGTCACCGCGGAGAAGTCGCGATCCCGATCGACGGTGACGTAATCGAGGCTCATCAACCCGGCCGCGCTCTCGGGATCGAACGACAGCAGGAAGTCGATCTTCTCGCGGCGTCGGGCGTCCAGCGTCGCGAGCAGCGCCTCGCGGGTCTCCCCGTCGGCGTACCCCAGAACGTCCGTCACTTCGTCCGGATCGAGTCGGTCGATAAACCGCTCTAGCTGGGTCCGATCCATGTCCGCGACGAGCGTCTCCCGAACCGCCTCCGGGAGCGCGAAGAAGGCGTCTCGCCACTCCCGTCGCGGGAGGTCGGTGAACGGATCGGACGGCTCCGGAGACGTCGCGATCGTCTCCCGGACGTCTCGCAGCTGACTGGCCATAGTCCGAAACGGCAGATGGGCTACTAAGTCGTACCGATCTCAGAGGAACGGCTCGTAGTAGTACGGGCTGACGAACCCCTCCACGAACCCCGCGACGGCGAGCACAATCCCGAGACCGACGACGACCCAGAACGCCCGCTCGAGCGCGTCGACGACCTCCCGTCGGCTCGCGCGCCCGCGGAGCCCTCGCCAGCCGATGGCCCCGAGCCAGAGCCCGAGCGCGCCGGCGACGAGGATCGCAGGTACCTCGAGGAGCCCGTGAGGGAGGACGAACGCCGCGAGCTCGGCGAGTTCGACCTCGAGCCGGGCGGTGACTCCCATCACCAGTCCGTTGAACGCCAGCGCGACGAACGCCGGAACCGCGAGCGCGAGCCCGCCGAAAGCGGTCGTGTACGCGACCGTCCAGTTGTTCCCGAAGAACTCGACGGCGGCCGTCGGCGGGACGTGGCCCTCGAGGCGGGCCGCGATGGAGGTCTCGGTAGTGCCGACCAGTGGGTCGGCCAGCTCCCAGCCGGCCCAGAACGTGCCGACGGCGGCGGCGACGACGAACGCGTGCAACAGCGGCGTCGCCCGGACGAACGAACCCAGCTCGGCCCAGCCCCGCCGGAGGCCGTCGGCGACGCGACGCCGGAACGACCGTTCGGGCGCCGACGGCGGGGAGAGCCGTCCCGTCGGGCCGCCGTACAGCCCGACTTTCAGCAGGTCCAGAAACGGGAGGGCGACGAGGGCGGTCAGCAACGCCCCGATCGAGGGGACCTCGAGCACCACGAACACGCTCGTGAGAGCCGACAGCGCGACCGTCGAGCCGACCGCGAGGACGTAGTAGAAGCCGGCCGCGATCGGGTGGCGACGGAGGAAGCCGACGGTCGCCGACAGCGAGCCGACCACGCCCGCGTCGTCGACGACGACGGCGGCGGGGGCGAAGGCGAATACGGCTCGGATCGCCGCGAACGCGACCGCGGCCGCGAGCAGGGCGGGGAGGGCCACGAGGGCCGCCGCGGCGCCGGTCCCGGTCGCGGCGGCGAGCGCGCCACCGATCAGCGCGGCGCCGGCGATCCCGATCGCGCCGACGGCGATCCAGGCGCCGATCTCGAGGAGGTAGAGGCCGACGAACCGGAGCCAGAACCGCTCCGCTCCGGCGAGGCCGACCGCCAGCCCGCGGTCGTCCCGGAGTCGACCGTAACAGGCCGACAGCTGGCCGGCGGAGACGGCCCCGTAGAGCACGACCGCGAGGACGATCGACCCGAGGGCGACGGCCGCCGCCAGCAGTTGCACCTCGAGCGGAAACAGCTGTTCGGCCAGCGGGACGACCTCCTCGGCCCAGGCGTCGAACGCCGCCGGATCGGCCTCGGAGTCGGGCGGCTCGAGGGCGCCGGGCTCGAGGTCGGCGAGTGCGGCGTCGAGTCGCCCGGAGAGCTCGAGGTAGACGACGGCGACGGCGATCCCCAGAAACGGGAGGACGCGGACGATCGCCGGGATCGCGGCCCCGAGCAGGTAGAAGGGCAGGATGTCGGCCGGCCGGCGTCGCAACGCCGCGACGGCTCCCGCGACCGCATCGGACAGTGTCATGCTCCCGAGTTTTTCGATCAGCGGGATGAACTTATCGCTCCCGCCGTCGCTCGTCGGCGCGGGGCCCGGATCTCCTCGAGGACCGCGCGAACCCGTGGCGGTCTCCTCGTCCTCGAGGGGACGGTTCGCGAGGAGACACGGCGGTGCCGACGCGTGCTGTGGGGACGTTTACGTCGATCGCCGACGTACCACGCGCATGGTTACGACCCTCACCGCGGACCGACTCGCCGAACTGCAGGACGGGGACGAGGAGTTCGCGCTCGTGGACACGCGGCCCGAGGACAGCTACGACTCCTGGCACGTCCCGGGCGCGTTGCACTTCCCGTTCGGCCCCGACGAGGAGCTCGACGGCCGCCTCGAGGAGTTCGAGGAGCTGGTCGGCGACACGGAGCGAGTGATCACCATCTGCGCGAAGGGGCTCTCCTCGGGGAACCTGGCGACCCAGCTCGAGTCGGCGACCGACGCCTACGCGGTCGAGACCGTCGACGGCGGGATGAAGGGCTGGAGTGGCGTCTACGACACGGTCGAGATCGAGGGGACCGGGGACGCCCGGATCGTCCAGATCCAGCGTCGCGCGAAGGGGTGTCTGGGCTACGTCGTCGGCTGCGGGGAAACCGGCGAGGCCGTCGTCGTCGATCCGACCGCTGACACCGACGAGTTCACGGTCGCCGCCGAGGAGGCCGGGCTCTCGGTCGTCGGCGTGATCGACACCCACGTCCACGCCGACCACGTCTCAGGGGGCCGCCAGCTCGCCGACGAGCTCGAGGTACCGTACTACCTGAGCGAGCGCGCGACCGAACGCGACGTCGAGTTCGAGTACGATGCCCTCGAGCGCAACGAGGTGCTCGCGGTCGGCGAGCGCGAGCTGAAGGCGATCGCCTCGCCGGGCCACACCAGCGAGATGATCAACGTCCTCGTCGACGACCGAGCGCTGCTGACGGCCGACACCTTGCACGTCGACTCGACGGGCCGGACCGAACTCGAGTTCAGCGAGGACGAGGGCGAGGAGGGCGCGCGAATGCTCTACGAGACCCTCCATCGGACGATCCTGGCCGAACCCGAGGGAATCGTGGTCCTCCCCGGTCATGTCACCGTCACGGCCGACGGCGAGTTCGCCCACGGGGCGCCCGGCGAGGAGATCTCGACGACGATCCGGGAGGCGCGCACGGGGATCGACGCCCTCGAACTCGACGAGGAGGCGTTCGTCGACCGATTGGCCGACGCCGGCGAGAAGCCCGCGAACTTCGAGGAGATCATCGAGCGCAACCGCGGGGCGCTCGAGCTCGCTCCCGAAGATCGGGTCGAACTCGAGATGGGGCCGAACAACTGCTCAGCCTGAGTGTGACCCGTCAGCGACTGTAGGTCTCGAGGCGGGTGATCGCGCCCGCCTCGATCCGGAAGAAGTCGGCGAACGCGAACAGCGCCGACCCCGTCTCCTCGTCGACCACGCGTCCCCGAACCGCGACGTCTCCCCCGTCGGCGAGGACCGCCTCGAGTTCGTGGCGCGTCGCCTCGTTCGGGCGGTCCTCACGCATGAACCGCACGAACGACTCGCGGCCCTCGAAGCGGCGGTCGGGGCGTTGCTGGACGAACGCGGGCGCGAGGACCTCCTCGAGGGCGTCGTACTCGCGGGCGTCGAGCGACTCGTAGTAGCGGTCGACGAGGGCGACAGCGTCCATATCAACGGGTCTCGGGGGCAGGACCAAAAGTACCGTCCTCCGGGGCCGCGAGCGCGAACCCTTACGTCCGTGGTCCGCGATACCACGCCTATGGCGACGACCGACGACTTCCGGACGGCCGTCTCGCTCGAGGAGCTGCGCGATCGGGGGCGCACACAGGTAAGCGTCGACGGCACTCCGCTGGCGCTGTTCCACCACGAGGGCGAGGTTCGGGCCGTCGACAACCGCTGTCCCCACATGGGGTTTCCCCTCTCGGAGGGGACCGTCGACGACGGCGTCCTCACCTGTCACTGGCACCACGCGCGGTTCGAACTCGCCTGCGGCGACACGTTCGATCCGTGGGCCGACGACGTCCAGACCTACCCCGTCGAGGTTCGGGACGGCGAGGTCTACGTCGATCCCAATCCCGAGCGCGAGCGCCCGCCTGCCGAGCACTGGGCGAGCCGCCTCGAGGCCGGGCTCGAGGAGAACCTCGGGCTCGTCCTGGCGAAGGCGACGATCGGGCTGCTCGAAGCCGGCGTCGACTACCGCGAGCCGACCGCGACGATCCTCGACTTCGGCACCGACTACCGCGACTCCGGATGGGGTCCTGGACTGACGATCCTGGGCTGTCTGGCGAACGTCACCGACGACCTCGCGCCCGAGGACCGAAAGCGGGCGCTGTACACCGCGGCCCGTCGCGTCGCGAGCGACTGCGCGGGCGAACCGCCGAACTTCGACCAGCCCTCCCTCTCGACCCGCGAGGTTCCGTTCGACAGGCTGAAACGCTGGTTCCGCGACTGCGTCGAGGTCCGGGACGCCGACGGCGCGGAGCGGTGTCTGCGAACCGCCGTCGCGGCCGACCGATCCGAGGACGAACTCGCCGAACTGGTCTTCGCCGCGGCGACCGACCACCCCTACCTCTCGAGCGGACACGTGCTCGACTTCGCGAACACGGCCTTCGAGAGCCTCGAGCACGCCGGCCCCGAACACGCCGACGACGCGCTCGCGGCGCTGGTCGAGCCCCTGGTGACGGCCGACAGAAGCGACGAGCGCTCGTCGTGGCGCCGACCCGTCAACCTCGTCGCCCTGCTCGAGGACGTCTACGGCGGCGACGTCACCGAGACGGAGGGGCTCGAGGCGCTGGTCGCCGAGGGCGAGGGGAGTAACTGGTCGGCTCCGGAGGGGTTCCGGGAGACGCTGCTCGACGACGACCCCGGGGCGATCGTCGACGCGCTCGCGGACGCCGTTCGAGAAGGAGCGACGAGCGAGGCCCTCGCGAGCGAGGTCGTCCACGCGGCCGCGACGCGGGTCGCGCGGTTCGGCACCGCAAACGAATTCTCCGACTGGAACACGGTCCACCACACGTTCACCTACGCGAACGCGGTCCACGGGGCGACCCGCCGGACCGACGCCGTCGAACCCTACCGGGGCGTCTTCGACGCCGCGATCAGCGTCTACCTCGATCGCTTCCTCAACACCCCGCCCGCGCCGATCTCGGAGCCGGGCGCAAACGACACCGGGAGGGAACCCGGGGATGTCCTCGAGGACCTGCTCGAGACGTTCGACGTCGAGGGCGAGGTCAACGAGGCGGGGCGGCTCGTCGGCGAGTTCCTCGACTGCGGGGGCGATCCCGAGGAACTGAAACGAACCCTCGGTCACGCACTGTTGCGCGAGGACGCCGGCTTCCACGCGATCCAGAACTACGAGGCCGCGGTCCGCCAGTTCGACCTCGCCGACGAGCGCCCGGACGGCGAGCACGCCGGAAGCGTCGACCGCGCGTTCCGTCGGCGCGTCCCGCTGATCGCGACAGCCCGGTACGCGGCCGCGCACTTCCCGACCAGACGCGAGGCCGAGCAGACGTTTACGATCGCCGCGCGGCTGAACCGCGGCGAGGCGATCCACGAGGGCTAACCGTCCCCCACGACGGACCGACCGCGCCGGGACGCCGAGCCGCGGATTCGAGGGACCGACCCGCTTTTCTCGTCGGCACGCCTACCTCGGGCCGACCGTGGAGTGTCACGTCTACTACGAGGGCGACGACGACCCCGAGAAGTGCACCGCGCGCCGGCTCGAGCAGTTCGACGAGGCGACACTGTACCGAACGATGGGACAGGTGCCCTACGGCGTCGTCCTCAACCCCCACGCCGAGCAGGCGCTCTCGCCAGCCGACGCCGACGAGGCGCTGGGGACGCTGGTCGCGCTGGACTGCTCGTGGGAGTCCGCCGAGGAGGCCGCCTTTCGGATGAACGGCGTCCACCGGGCGCTGCCCTTTCTGGTGGCCGCGAACCCGGTCAACTACGGCCGCCCCTTCCGTTTGACAACGGTCGAGGCGCTCGCGGCCGCCTGCTGCATCCTCGGGGACTACGAGCGAGCCGAGGCGCTGCTCGAACCGTTCCGCTGGGGCGAGACCTTTCTCACGCTCAACGAGGAGCCCCTGCGACGGTACGGCGAGTGTGCGGACTCGAGCGAGATCGTCGCGGTTCAGGACGACTACCTGGCCGACGAGGAGTCGGCGTAGCCGTAGGTTCAGGCGTTCCCGGCCGTTCCGGAGCTACCTCCCGGAGCGCGCTCGCTGCCGGCGCGCCAGCCACGACTCGTAGCAGGCGTACCAGAGCGTGAGTGCGCCGAAGAAGACCAGCGTCGAGAGGAACGCGAGCGCCCGACCGGAGCCCGGGGCGGAGGCGGCGTAGCCGAGGTAGCCGACCGCGGCCGCGACCGCGAAGAACTTGAAGGAGACGACCGCGAGCACGAGTCGCATCGGTCGGGTCGTGCTCGGCGCCTTCGGCTCGGCAGTCGGCGCCGCGCGGACGCCGTCCTCGAGCGCGCGCTCGAAGGCCAAGCGGTGACGTTCGGGGACCGAGACGAGGACGGGCTTCGCGCCGACGCGCCGGCAGACGTACAGTCCGACCGCGCCGAGGGGCACCCGGTGGGCGCTCGCGACGTTCGCGAGATCGACGCTCGTCTCGGCCGCACTCCCGACCCGGCGGTCGTTTCGCACCACGACCCGGCTCGCCTCCGGGTCGAACTCGACTCCCGTCTCGGCCGCGCTCGAGACGAGCGCCAGCACCGGCGTTCCGACGAAGACGAGCAACACGGCACCTCGCGGCGAGAGGCTGCCTGCGACGCCGACCGCCGCGACGCCGAGGGCGATCGCGACCGCGAGCCCGCGTCGGGTGAGGCGATCCGTCAGGAACAGTTTGTCCGTCCACTTCGAGAGGCCGTCGCGGCCGGCGAGCAACGCCAGGGTGACGACCGAGACGGGACCGCCGACGAGCGTCGCGAACAGCGCGAGAGCGACGGGGGAACCGACGAGCGCCTGGCTGACGGTCAGCAGGACGGCGAATCCGACGATCCACGCGGTGAATCCGCCGTAGAGTCCGTACGGAGCGTACAGGAGGACCGTCCGGAGCGGCGTCTCCTGGGGGAGTGCCGACCACTTGCGTACGGACCGGGGCATGGTTCTCGATTCGTGTCGGCGAGTGATAATCATTCGCCCCGAGACGGGTTCGCGACCACAGCGGTTATATGCACAACGGGCCAACGGAGCGACATGCCAAGCTTCGACGCCGCCGAAGACCGGATGCTCCAGAAGATGATCTGCATGCGCTGTAACGCCCGTAACGCGCGCGACGCCGACAGCTGCCGCAAATGCGGCTACAAGAACCTCCGCCCGAAGGCGACCGAGCCCCGAGCGGCGTAACGGTTCGTTCTCGTCGGGTCGCGGTTCGGCCCGCCGTTTCTCCCTGCAATCGACGGCCTCGAGCGGTATCTCGCGCTCGAGCGGGCGCTACTCGTCGGGGTACTTCGGCTCCCGCTTCTCCGCGCGCTCGAGCGCCCGCTCGACGACGTCCCGGACGTCCCCGTGGAAGACGCCGCCGTGGCCCGAGTACATGTGCTCGACCCCGTCGGGCATGCGCTCGAGCAGGTCCTCGATGCTCTCGATGAGCCGTTCCCGGGACTGGCCCGCCATGTCGGTTCGGCCGAAGCTCCCGTAGTCGAAGGCGCCGTCGTCGTGGACGACGACGTCCCCCGAGAACAGCGTCGACCCGGAGACGAACGAGACGTGGTCGTCGGCGTGGCCGGGCGTGTAGACTACCTCGAACTCCTCGTCGCCGATCCGGACCGTATCGCCGTCCTCTATCGGCGTCGTGCGCTCGGGGTGGTGGTCGTAGGCGTACACGTCTTCGGGATCGAAGGCCTCGCAGACGGCCTCGAGCTGTTCGACGTGGTCGCCGTGCTGGTGGGTCATCGCGACGGCGTCGACCTCGTCGACGCGGCTGCGAACCTCGCCGACGACGCCGTCCCACGAGCCCGCGTCGACCAGCGTCGGTCGCTCGCCCTCGACGAGGTAGGCGTTGCAGGTGAACGTCTCCGCGTCCTCGGTGACGTGGTGAACCTCCATACGGGATGGGTCGTGGGCCGGCGGCAAAACGGTACTGCCGGAGGCGCCCTCGAGCGGTCCCCGTCCTCGCGTGGTCGTCGACGCCGATCGGACGGCGATCATAAGCGTACCTACAGGTTCCGCCGCCGTGTTAGCGAAATACGGGTATCGGGGGCGGACCGCGGTTTTTCCGCCGAGCGATCGATTCCCGAACTGGACGGATGACTGATATTTAAGGAGGTTAAATGAGCCCCACCACGAAACTTTTCAAGGTCACTCCCGAAGTAGACACCGTATGGGATTCGGGAGCTACGACGAATCCGAACAGCAGGAGGTCGACGCCGATTTTGACGACGACGAGGCCGTCCAGTCGGAACAGAACAATCATCACGGCTCGATCGAGTTCGAGAACGGCGCCTCGAGCGACGAACTGCTCGATCGGCTCCAGGAGATCAAGGACGACCCCGAATGAAGCCCGGGGCGCGGGCGCTCGGTATCGCCGAGTCGTTCCGCGGGAGGACGGACGCTCCGGACGAAACGCGTCGGAGCACGGTCGCCGGCGCGGTCGTCCGCGCCGACCGCGTCGTCGACGGACTGGGATACCGACGGTGTACCGTAGGTGGCACCGACGCGACCGACGCCGTCTCCGGGCTCGTCGGCGACCTCGGCCGACCCGACGTTCGGTACGTTCTGATCGGGGCCACCGCGCCCGCGTGGTTCAACGTTCTCGATTTTTCGGCGATCGAACGCGGAAGCGAACAGCCGGTCGTGTCGGTGACGTTCGAGGACAGCGAGGGTCTCGAGGCGGGCCTCGAGGACGCCTTCTCCGGCGCCGAACTCGAGGCCCGCCTCGAGCTGTACCGTCGGCTGCCAGAGCGCCGACCCGTATCGGTCAACGACGAGACGGTCTACGTCCGCAGCGTCGGGCTCGAGCCGGGCGAGGCGGCCGACGTCGTCCGCGGATTTACGCCCGAGGGCGGCCGTCCGGAGCCGATCCGGGTCGCCCGGCAGGCCGCGCAGGCGGCCGATTCGTACGCCGAATCGCTTGTCGGCGCGGAGTAAGATCGCCGTCCTCGAGGGATCGGCAGTCGCGACCCGAAAGACGTAGTAGGACGCCGTCTGAGCCATCGCCATGGGAACGATGGAGGACCTCCGCGTGACCCAGTGCACGCGGTGTCCGAAGCTGGTCGAATCGCGGAGTCAAATCGTCAACGGCACCGGACCCGAGAACGCCGACGTGCTGTTCGTCGGCGAGGGCCCCGGGGCCAACGAGGACGAGCAGGGCGAGCCGTTCGTCGGCCGGAGCGGCTCCGTGCTCGACGACCAGCTACGGACGGTCGGTCTGGACCGGGAGACGGTTCGGATCACTAACTGCGTGCGCTGTCGCCCGCCGGAGAACCGCGACCCGACGACGGAGGAACTCGAGAACTGTCGGGGCTACCTCGAGACCGAGATCAATCGACTCGATCCCGACGTGATCGTCACCCTCGGGAAGGTGCCGACCGAACACCTGCTGGGCCGATCGGCGTCGGTGACCAAGGAGGCCGGCTCCGTCGAGGAGGTCCGCATCGAGGGGACGCCGCGCCGATTGCTGATCTGTGTCCACCCCGCGGCGACGCTGTACGACCGCAGCCAGGAGGAGACGTTCGCGGACGCGCTCGAGCGCGCCGCGGAGCTCGCCGATGTCGACGGGTCGGAGGGCGGGCAGACGCGTCTCGACGGGTTCTGAGGGCTCGTTCCGCTTCAGTCGTCGACAGTGGTCGCCTATCGATCGGGCACGCTGCAGTGGCGCGCGCTGGACGATAGCGAGCGAACAGCGAGCTATCGGTCGAAACTGTGCGAGGGATGAGTGAGCGAACGGGGAGGAACGACCCGTGAGCGAACGAATCGGCTGGGGAGGGCGTGGAAATTCCCTGTTGCCAGCTCTGCAAAACGGGCAGGTTCCAGTTTCGATTTTCTGACACCACGTTCGCGTCCGCCGCTACACCTCGTCGCGATCCGTAAACGAGTAGCGCCGCGCGATCTTTCCGTCCTCGAACTCGTGGAAGTCCGCGAAGGCGAAGGCGACCTCCTCGCCGTCCTGTCGGCCGGAGAACGTCCCCCGCACGGCGACCGTCTCGTCCTCGACGACGAGGCCGTCGACCTCGTGGCTGCCGTCCTCGAGTGGGCGCCCCTCGAGGTAGAACTCCCGGAGGTCCTCGCGGCCCTCGATCGCGCCCTGGCCCGGGCGCTCGTAGCGGACGTCCTCGGCGAACAGGTCGACGAGGACGTCGTACCGTTCGTCGTCGACGGCGTCGTAGTACTCCCGGACAACGGTTTCGGGTTCGCGGTCGGCCATACGGGAGCTACCGGACCGCAGTACGTAGTTCCTGCGTTCGCACGCCCGACTCGAACCCACCGACAGCGGTCTCGGAACGGGCCCGTTTCTCGAGCGCACTCCGCGTGCTCGGCTCGAGGGAGCGAGTGGCGCCGACTCGACGCCCTCCGAGACGCTGCGGCAATGGCAATGCACTTCTTTCCGCCCCACCGAGGTCGGTACATGAGCACCGTCACGTCCGATCAGCAGCAGTCGCTCGCCGACGTCGTGGTCGTCGACTACGGCCTCGGCAACCTCCGCAGCGTCACCCGCGGGCTCGAGCGCGCGGGCGCCGACGTCGAGATCACCGACGATCCCGAGGCGTTCGCCGACGCCGACGGCGTCGTCCTTCCCGGCGTGGGCGCGTTCCGCGAGGGAATCGAGAATGCCGACCCGCTCCGGGAGGACTTGCTCGAGGTCGCCGACGCCGGCACGCCGCTGTTCGGGATCTGTCTGGGCATGCAGATGCTGCTGACGACCAGCGAGGAGGGGGCAAACGAGGGCGAGTCCGCGGTCCAAGGACTCGACCTGATCCCCGGAACGAACGTTCGCTTCGCCGAGGGTCAGAAGGTCCCCCACATGGGCTGGAACGAGCTGTCGGTCGAGCGCGATCACCCGCTCGTGGAGGGGGTAGACGGACGCTACGCCTACTTCGTCCACTCCTACTACGCCGTGCCCGACGACGAGGACGCGACGGTGGCGACGACCGACTACGAACGGGAGTTCCCCGCGATCGTCGCCAACGAGGCCGGCAACGTCTTCGGAACCCAGTTCCACCCCGAGAAGAGCGGCGAGACGGGACTGGAGATTCTGCGGAACTTCGTCGAGATCTGTCGCGACGAGTAGCGATCGACCGCGGAGCGGTCGGCTCGTCCGAGGAACGTTTTAAGACCGTTCGCCAGGCACTGCGAGCCATGTACGCCATCCTCACCGACGATCGCGGGCTGGCGCGATCGGACGTCGGCGATCGCAGCTACTTCTTCACGGAGTACGTCGACGGGAATCGGCAGGAACCGCTCGAGGGGACGATCAGCTCCGTCGCCTGCTGGGGCGACACGGCGACGGTCCGGGACGAGCCCGAACGGGCGGCCGTCGACGTCGACGGGACGCGCGCCACGCCCGACGCCGAGGGCCACCACTGGGGGACCGTCTGCCCGACCGATACCGACTATCGGGAGGGGCTGCTCGAGCGGATCGGAGAGATCGAAGGCGACGTACGACTCACCACGATCGGCTTCCCCGGGGCGGAGTTCTGTCGCTGCGAGCGCTGCGACTCGCGGTTCGAAGCGAGCGAGTACGACGAGCGCGACGCGTGGCGGGCCGCCGTTCTCACGGCCGTTGTCGCGGCGGTCGCGAGCCGGGTCGACGGCGACCTGCTCGCGACGCTGTACCCCGACCCGTATCCCGGGAACCTCAGAGCGCGCGCGGGACTCGACCTGGAGGCGCTCGCGGCTCACGTCGACGGCGTCCTCGTGCCGCTCTGTGACCCCGGCTACGGGACGAGCTACTGGGTCGAGTCGCTGGCCCGCGGGTTCGCCCGTCGCCTCGCGGACCTCGAGGTCTCGCTCTCGATTCAGCTCTCGGGAGCCGAGATCGACCCCGAACGGCTCGCCGACGTCACCCGACGGGTCCGGCCCCACGCCGACGAGATCGTCTACGGCACGCACCCCGAAGACGTCGAGACGGTTCGCGAGACGATCGATCGACTTCGAGAGCGCAACGCTCCCACTCCCGTACGCGAGGGGTGATTCGACGATCGTTTCGGAAGTTCCGGATTCGGATTCCGGTTTCGAACGTGTCCTCGAGTGAAAGCGGAGGGATGGAATCCTAGAGAGACACACCCCGCGTTGCCGCTGTATAGCGTCCGGAGGAGAAGGATGGAAGGAGGCTCGGACGGTCGGTTGCGACAGGAACTCGGTTCTCGGAGAAGGGTTCGGCCGTTTCGATGCACAACCAGGCGGTTCAACCGGACCACGCTGGGGCATCCGTCAGATGATACGCGGAGCAGGCGCAATACTCCGGAGTCGAGTGTTCTGCGGCCAGCAGAAACCACTACTACTAAATACCACCATCGAGTTATGGTCCATTAGCTATATCGAACGGAAGTTCGATAGAGACGATCGAACGGCGATCGGTTCCGGTTGAAACCGACGTCTCGAGACCCGCCTCGTCCCGTCAGGTCCCGCCTGCTCGTACCCGACTTCCCGTCGTTCGGACGTCCTCCGTTCCTGGCGTTCGTTCCCGCCCCTGGCGTCTGTGTCCTCCGTCTTTCGATCCTCGGTATCGTCATTCTCCCGACCACCTCTCCTCTCGTTTCGACTCCTCCACCCATCGTTTCGACTCCCCCACCCCTCCCATCCGTTACAGCGGCAACGCGGGGTGTGTGTGTATCTATACAGCGGCACCGAGGGGTGTGGATCGAGGATATGAGGTTCCGTACCGGAAGGTGCTACCTTATACAGAAGAACTCCGGTGTCCCGTCCCCCAAACACCATCGGAGACGTTTCCCCTCGGCCGACTTCGTTCCCCGATACAGCGGCACCGAGGGGTGTCCCCCATCCCGACGTACCCGGCGCCGATCAGCCCCGAGAGTCCGCACTCATACAGCGGCACCGCGGGGTGTCCCCTCGAGCAGTTCCTGATCGACCGACCGCGGGAGACACACTCATACAGCGGCACTCCGGAGTCCCCGAACGGCCTATACAGCGGCATCGAGGGGTGTCGTTCCCGTTTCTCAGCTCCGGACGCTCCGAAACGTCGGGAGATACAGCGGCAATCCGGTTCCGAACGTTTACAAACCGGCCCCCCGATAGTCGGGGTAGCTGAATGTCGGATTCGATGGACTACTTCGGCAGCGAAACCGAGATCTTCCGGAACAAGGAGCTGCTGCAGGTGTCACACCTCCCGGACGGCGACCGCATCATCGGTCGCGAGGACGAGCTGACGAACCTCGCGAACGCGATCAAACCGGCCACGCGGGGAAACACGCCGAACAACGTCCTCGTCTACGGGAAGACCGGGACCGGGAAGTCGCTGTGCTCGAAGTTCATCACGAACCAGGCGATCGACCGCGCCAAGGGCAACGATGTCTCGATCGGGGTCGCCTACGTCGACTGTCTCCAGGAGTCAACCGAGACCCAGGCCGTCCAGTCGACGGCCCACCAGCTCAACGATCAGCCCGAGACGGGGATCTCGATCCCCCACTCGGGGCTGAGCACCTCCGAGTACTACCGTCGGCTCTGGCGGATCGTCGACACCCGGTACGACGTCGCGCTGATCATCTTAGACGAGGTCGACAAGATCGAGGACGACGACATCCTGATGCAGCTCTCGCGGGCGGTCGAATCCGGCAAGCTCACCGACAGCACTGTCGGCGTCATCGGCATCTCGAACAAGGTCCGGTACAAGGACTCGCTGGACGAGCGGATCAAATCGAGCCTCTGCGAACGGGAGTACGTCTTCTCGCCGTACGACGCCTCCCAGATCCGCGAGATTCTTCGCTCGAGATCCGACGCCTTCCACGACGGCGTCCTCGAGGACGGCGTCGTCCCCCGCGTCGCGGCGCTCGCGGCCCGCGAGCACGGCGACGCGCGCAAGGCGATCGATATCCTCCGATTCGCCGGCGAGATCGCCGAGGAGGACGACTTGGAGACGGTTACCGAGGCCTGCGTCGACCACGCCCACGAACGCGAGGAGACCAGCCGGCTGGCCGAACTCATCTCGAAGAGCCCGAGCCACGCGAAGCTCGTCCTCGAGGCGATGGCGCTTTTGACCCAACAGAAGGAGGGAACCGACGTGCCCGTAACGACCAACGAGGCCTACGACCTCTACAAGCGCCTCTGCGATCGGGACCGCTCGGAGCACCTGAAGCTCCGTCGGGTTCGGGACATCCTCTCGGAACTCGAGTTCCTCTCGATCATCGAACAGGAGCGCAAGTGGGCGGGCAAGGGGAAGGGCAACTACATGGAAAACAGGTTGATCGACGACCCGGAGGTCATCATCGCGGCCTGTAACGAGTCCGACTAGGCGGTCGTCCGAAAGCCGGAGAGCACGCCGTCGTTCGAGCGTCGGACAGTCCGCGGAGACGGGAACGAACGGAGGGTTTTTCGCCGCTCGATCGCCTAGAACGACGGATGGACCATTCGCCTCCCACCAGGTAGGAACTAGGTGTACCCGGTATTTGTAGGGCCTTCTTACCGACGAGTATGAGCGAACGACTCTCGGTAACTGAAACGAGTCTCTCGCGTCGCAAAATGCTTCTGGCGACCGGAGCCACGGGTCTCTCGGCCTTCGCGGGCTGTTCGACCGGCGGGACGCCGTCGGATACCGAATCGGAACCGACGGAATCGACCGAGGCGACGACCGTCGCGGCCCACTCGTCGCCGGACCTCGAGAAGTGGATCGACGAGGTTCCCCGTCCGGGCGTCGCGGAGCCGACCGGGACGAAAGACGGCCACCCCTACTACGAGATCGAGATGAGCGAGGTCGAACAGAAGCTCCACAGCGACCTGCCGCCGACGACCGTCTATGGGTACGGCGGCCAGTTCCCCGGGCCGACGATCGAGGCCGAACGGGGCGAACCCGTCTCCGTTCGCTGGCAGAACGACCTGCCCGACGAGCACCTCCTGCCCGTCGACACGACGGTCCACAGCGACATGGTCCCGTACGATACCACCGGCGTACGGACCGTGACCCACCTCCACGGGGGGAACGTCGAGGCCGAGAGCGACGGCCACGCGGGAGCGTGGTTCACGTCCGACTTCGAGGAGACGGGCCCCGAGTTCGAAAAGCAGGACTACTACTACGCCAACGAGCAGCCGTCGGCGACGCTGTGGTACCACGATCACGCGGTTGGCATCACGCGACTCAACGTCTACGCCGGACTCGCGGGCTTTTATCTCCTCCGGGACGACCACGAGCGCAGCCTCGGGTTGCCCGACGGCGAGAACGAGATCCCGCTCGTTCTGCAGGATCGGAGCTTCAACGAGGACGGATCGCTGTTCTACCCGTCGGCCGTCTCCGAGGACCGGGGCGGCGACGACTCACTCCCCGATCCGAGCATCGTCCCGGAGTTCTACGGGGACGTCCCCGTGGTCAACGGGAAGGCCTGGCCGCGGCTCTCGGTCGACCCAGAGCGGTACCGCCTGCGTCTGCTCAACGGCTCCAACAGCCGGTACTACAACCTCGAGTTGCTCGAGTACGACGAGGCCTCGGGCGAAACCGGCGGCGCCGGCCCGTCGTTCGTCCAGATCGGGAACGACGGCGGGCTCCTCTCGGAACCGGTGACGGTCGACGGCCGTCTCGAGATCGGCGCCGGCCAGCGCGCGGACGTCGTCGTCGACTTCGGCGACTACGCGGGCGAGACGTTGCTCCTGCACAACGACGCGCCGTCGCTGTACCGCGGCACGCCCGAGAAAAGCGAGGAGACGAAGCCGCTTCCGGAGATCATGCTCGTCGACGTCGCCGACGAGGCGGACGGCGAGGGCGCCGGGACGGTCCCCGACGCGCTGACGACGGTCCCCGAACTCCCGCTCGAGGACGTCGAGCGCCACCGCCACCTCACCCTCGCGCCGGGGACCGACGAGTACGGTCGGACGAAACACCTGCTCGGGAACCGGGAACAGTCCAAGGGATACACGCTCGACGACCCCGTCACCGAGGAACCCGAACTCGGGACGACCGAGATCTGGAGCCTCGCCAACAACACGTCGATGTCCCACCCGATGCACCTCCACCTCGTCCACTTCCAGGTGCTCGGACGGCAGTCGCTCCGCGACTACGAACCCTCCGAGGACGGCGTCGATCCGGACGCCCTCGAGTCGCCCGCTCCATACGAACTGGGCTGGAACGACGTGGTCTCGGTCGACCCCGCCGAGGTGGTCCACCTGATCGTCCACTTCGGGGAGTACGAGGGCCTGTTCAACGATCAGACGGGCGAGTACATGTGGCACTGCCACATGATCGAGCACGAGGACTACGACATGATGCGTCCATTCAACGTGCTCCCGAGCTCGGAGGGCGAGTCAGACGACGAGTAGCGGCCCCCGGAGTCCCGTCGTTCGGTTCGTCACAGCCCGCTCGAGGGCGTTCGTCGAACAGGCGGTTGTACGTCGAACGGCTATCGTTGCCTCGACCAACCACTGCCGGGTGGGACCGAAAGGGGCCAGGGGCTTTCGCGGTGATACCGACGGGTAGCAGGTCCTGATCACCCGAACACAGGAGTTCGCCACGCCCTCCCCAGCCGATTCGCTCACTCTGTCTGCTCACGGGCACGAAGTGCCCGTTCACGGTTCACGTCGTTCCCCGTTCACATTGCGGTTCTCGCTCACTACGTTCGCTCCGAACCGCGCACCGTTCGCATGGTACGCGGGACCTCCGGTCCCGCGCTATTCGCTCATCCCTCGTGCGGCATCGTCGACCGCCCTCGCTTGTGCTCGGTCGATCGACAGCGCACGCCACCGCAGGAAGAGAGATCGACCCGAGTTCGGTCCGCCAACTGATACACGGTTCGCCTGTATCTATCACTTCGACTACTTCGAAGGCTACGAGAAGGGTTCTATGGCACGCTCGTTCAAAGCAGCTCACGGACGTCGGAGTACCACATGTCGTGGTAGTCGACGTGGCCGACGCGGCGGGCGATCGCCACCGCGAGGGCGTGCCAGCAGAGGTCGGTCGGATCGTCGTCGTCGAGGTTGTACTCGGTGTCCTTGCAGGTACAGCCCCCGTCCTCGACGATGTACTCGTCCTCGTAGCCGACGACGATCGTGAAATCGCGGTAGGATTTCACCCGGTGTTCGCCGACGGCCTCGATGGCCCGAACCCCGCGGTCGCCGTGACACTGCGAGATCCGCTCGACCAGCTCCGGCGTGAGTTCGCCCGTCTCCTCGAGCCGGGCCTGCCAGCGCTCGACGGGGTTCGCGTTCGACACGTCCGGAACTGAGCGTCGGACTGTAAAATCGGTTCGGTTGTCGGACGACGGCGGGCGCGCGGTGGCGGGCCCGTTCCCCCGTCGTCGTCGATTTCGCCGTCCGTTCGGTGCGTCCGGGCGACGGCCGATACCGAACATCGTCGCGATCGGCCCCGCGGCGACTCGAGATCACGCCGCTTTTCGAGGTCGGTCGACGAGGAGGAGTATGCGCGTCACCGAGGGCGGAATCGAGCTCGAGGTCCCCGGCGAGCAGACCGAGGGGATCGAGGAGTCGGTGTTCTACAACCCCCGCCAGGAGCTGAACCGGGATCTGACGATCGCGACGCTGCGGGCCTACCGGGAGCGCGAGCCGCGAGCGGAGTCGTACCTCGACGCGATGACCGCGAGCGGGGTTCGAGGGGTGCGGGCGGCCGCGGACGGCTGGGACGTCACCTGCTGCGACGTCGACGAGGAGGCCGTCTCGCTCGCCCGCAGCAACCTCGAGCGAAACGGCCGCGAGGCCACCGTTCGCAACCGCGACGTCAGCGCGCTCATGCACGACGAGGTCTTCGACGTGATCGACCTCGACCCCTACGGGACGCCGATGCCCTTCGCCGACGCCGCCGTCGCGAACTGCCGTGATCTGGTCTGTGTCACCGCGACCGACACGGCCCCACTGTGTGGCGCTCACTTCAACAGCGGCGTTCGCTCCTACTCCGCGGTGCCGCGAAACACCGACTACCACGCCGAGATGGGCGTTCGCATCCTGCTGTCGGCGCTGGCCCGAAGCGGGGCCCGGTTCGACGTCGGCGTCGAGCCGATCCTGACCCACGCCACGAGTCACTACGTGCGGACCTACCTCGAACTCGAGCACAAGCCCACCGCGGCCGACGCCGCCCTCGAGGAGCTGGGTCACCTCTCCCACTGCGAGGACTGTCTCTACCGCGAGACCGACCCGGGGTTGATCGCCGACCCGCTCGAGCGCTGTCCCCACTGCGACGGCACTCGCATCCTCGTCGCCGGCCCGGTCTGGCTCGGCCCGATCCGCGACCGCGAGTTCGTCGCGGACGTTCGCGAGCGGGTTCCCGACGGCTTCGGTACCGCCGAGAAGGCCCGGGAACTCTGTACCGAACTCGAGACCGAACTCGACGAGCCGACCCACTACGACCAGCACAAGCTCTGTCGCGAGTGGGGCCTGCCCGCCAACGCCATGGACGACTTTCTCGCGGACCTCCGCGCGGCGGGCCACCAGGCCTCGCGGGCCCACTACGGCGGGACGACGTTCAAGACGACGGCGTCGGTCGGGGAGATCCGGGAGGCGACCGCGGGCTCGCTGACCTAACCTGGTTACTCGCAGGTGGAGCCGTCCGTCCTCGAGCGCTTTTGCAGGCCAGTGCCACACGACCGCATATTTGATCGGGACGCGAACGTCGACCCGTGCCCGACTACAGCCGCGCTCGCGAGTTCGCGACCCAGTTCGTTCGACTGGCACAACGCGAGCAGCTGACGCTTCTCGCCGCGGGTGTCGCCTTCTACGCCTTCCTCTCGCTCGCCCCGCTGGCGCTGCTGTCGCTGGCCCTCGCCGCCTCGATCGGCGGGGAGGCCTTCGCCGCGCAGGTGGCCGTGTCGACCGAGGACGTGCTGACGCCGACCGCCCAGGCGTTGCTCGCGGAGACCATCACGGACGAAACCGGCCAGCAGGGGGCGACGGTCGTCGGCGTCCTCGGCCTGCTCTGGGGCTCGAGCCGCGTGTTTCGCGGCCTCGACCGCGCCTTCTCTTCGGTGTACGGGACCGTCGCCGTCAAGTCGCTGGTCGCTACCGTTCGGGACGCCGCGATCGTCGCCGTCGCGATCGCGATCGGTCTCTCGGTCGTCGCCGGGATCGAGGTGGCGGTTCGGCTCGTCCCGTTCAGCGGACGGCTCGTGATCGGGCCGCTGTTCGTCGTGCTGACGCTGATCGCCGCGTTCCTGCCGCTGTACGTGATCTTTCCGGACTCGAACGTCGGCGTCTGGGAGGCGCTTCCAGGGACCGTCCTCGCGGCGCTGGGCTGGCTCGCGCTCGGTCGAACGTTCTCGCTGTACGCGGCTCTCGCCGGGGAGTACGCCGTCTACGGTGCCCTCGGGGCCGTCTTCCTCGTTTTAGTCTGGCTGTACGCCGGCGCGATCATTCTCGTCTCCGGCGCGACGCTGAACGCGGTCCTCGCCGGTCGGGAAGCGGACCGGCAGCTACAAAGTCCCCGCGCTCGACAGCTTTCGACAGAAGCGATGACTGACGACGCCACGGGTGCCGACGAGGGGACCGCGCGCGATCGCCCGGAGTCGGACGATGCGGATCGGACGAGGACGTACTCGAGCGCCCGGACTCGGGACCGGGCGGACGACGCCGACGCGCTCCGCGAGGAGATCGAACGGCTTCGCGACCGCGTCGACGAGTTCGAGACCTCGGTCGAACGCCGCACGGTCGAGAAGGAGTCGCTCCAGGCCGAGCTCAAGCGGTACGTCCGTCGCCGCGTACGGCGCGGTCACGCCCACGGCTGGGGCCCCTATCTCGTCTTGCTGTACGGGACCGCGATGTCGATCGCGGCGTTTTACTTTCTCACCGGCGGCTGGGCGATTCTCGCGATGCTGGTCGTCTGGACCTCGACGCTCGGCGTGTACGTCCTGATGGTGTTGCTCGGCGCCGGACTCACCGTGCTCGGCGTTCCCGGCCGCCTCCGAAACCGGGTCGGCGAGTGGCGGTCCTGAACCGGGGCCGACCCCCGATCGTGTCGACCGCATCGCCCCTAACCCGACGCGAACCGCGGGCGATCGTCGACGGAGTCCGAGTGTCGGTTACCGAATATAGAGGACGATCGCCCCGAGCGCGAGCAATAACAGTCCCCACCACAGCGAATCGCCGGGCATGACCTTCAGGATGAGCGTCACGATACCCGAGGAAAACAGCGACCAGCCGATAGTCGTCCGGTATGCCATAGTCGATGAACGCGCTCGAGCAGGATAGTTCACCGGCCTGCCGGACCATTCGCGAGTACGTCCGTAGAACCCGAACCGGCAGCTGACGGTTCGCCGAGCGACCGATACCGATCGGTACCGCAGGTCAGATCCAGCAGGACGGCGACGTGCCTCGGAACCAGCGCGGAAGAGACGGCCGTCTTCAGTGTGACGAGCGGTCGTGCTCTACGATCGCTCCGACGGGTCGGCCAACGTCCGGCAGCGGCTCGAGGCGATCGACGCCGCGAAAGAATCGAGGTCGCAAGCGGTCGGCGAGCGATGCAGGCGTTCCGTGGAGAGTAGCGCGGTGAGCGGACCGAGCTTACATCGCGCCGCCCATGCCACCCATACCGCCCATACCGCCCATGCCGCCGCCGGGGGCGCCTTCCTCGTCGCCGCCCTTGTCCGTCGAGAGGTCGCCGGCGGAGATGATGTCGTCGATCTTGAGCACGAGGTTCGCGGCCTCGGCGGCGGAGGTCACGGCCTGCTCCTTGGCGTGGGCCGGCTCGACGACGCCGGCTTCGAAGGTGTCCTCGACGTCGCCCGTGAGGACGTTCAGACCAGCCGTCTCGTCGTTCTCGTCGTGGGCCGCACGCAGGTCGACGAGCGTGTCGATGCTATCGAGTCCGGCGTTCTCGGCGAGCACGCGGGGGACGAGCTCGAGCGAGTCCGCGAAGGCCTCGACGGCCAGCTGCTCGCGCCCGGAGACGGAGTCGGCGTAGTCACGTAGACGCGAGGCGAGCTCGACCTCGATGGCGCCGCCGCCGGCCAGCACGCGGCCGTCGGAGACGGTCTGGGCGACGACGTCGAGCGCGTCGTTGACGCCGCGCTCGAGCTCGTCGACGACGTGGTCGGTCGAGCCGCGCAGCAGGAGCGTGACGCCGTGGGCGTCGTCGCCCTCGACGTAGAACAGCTCGTCCTCCTCGTCACGGGTGACGTCGCCGTGGCCGAGGTCCTCGCTCGTCGCGTTCGCGAGATCGGAGACGATGTTCGCGCCGACGACCTCCTTGAGGAACTCGAGGTCGGACTTCTTGGCGCGACGCACCGCGAGGATGCCCTCCTTGGCGAGGTAGTGCTGGGCGAGGTCGTCGATGCCCTTCTGGCAGAAGACGACGTCCGCGCCGAGGTCGGCGATCTTCTCGACCTTCTCCTTGAGCTGTTTCTCCTCGCGGTCGAGGAACTGCTGGAGCTGGTCGGGGTCGGTGACGGAGACCTCGGTGTCGATGTCGGTCTCCTCGACCTCGATCGGCGTGTTCAGCAGCAGGATGTCGGCGTCAGTCGCCTCGGTGGGCATGTTGTCGTGGACGGGATCCTTGTCCACGATGCCGCCCGTCAGCAGGTCGGACTCGCCGGCGCTGCGGCCGGTCTGGGTCTCGATGTTGAGGAACTCGAGGTCGACGACGTTCTCGCCGTCCTCGTTCTCGACGGTGACCTGGCTGATCGCCTCGATGATGAGTTCGGCGAGGTGTTCCTTGTTGACCTCGGTGCCCTTGCCCGTCATCGACGTCTCGGCGACCGACTGGAGCAGTTCCTCGTCGCTGGTGTCGACGTCGGTGGCGATGTCGTCGATCTCCTCGCGAGCCTGCTCGCTGGCGAGGTGGAAGCCCTTGATGATCGCCGTCGGGTGGATGTCCTGCTCGAGGAGGTCCTCGGCGTTCTTCAGGAGTTCGCCCGCGATCGCGACCGCGGTCGTGGTACCGTCGCCGGCCTCGTCCTCCTGTGTCTCGGCGACCTCGATGATCATCTCGGCCGTCGGGTTGTCGATGTCCATCTCCTGGAGGATGGTGACGCCGTCGTTGGTGATGGTTACCGAGCCCATCGAGTCGACGAGCATCTTGTCCATCCCCTTGGGGCCGAGCGTCGAGCGGACGGCCTCGGCGACCGCTCGAGCGGCGCGGATGTTGTAATCCTGCGCGTCCTGGTCCTTGACGCGCTGGGAGTCCTCGCTCATCACGATCATCGGCTGTCCCTGCTGCATTCGCTGGCTCATAGTCAGCCGATTCATTGATTGTCCTTCTACATAAATCCACCGCTATCGAACACGGGCGGGGAGTCGAGACTGACCGGAAACCGAGAGGGAAATCGCAGTAGTGCGGACCGGTACCCCTCGAATCATGCGCAGTGATACCACGGTACTCGACGGGGAACAGAAGCCGACGAGCAGTGTTATTTAAGTAGGATTTTCGGACCAGAAGTCGTCCACGTCGGCTCGAGTCCCACGGACCGCGGATCGCACGGAAACGCGACAGGGTTAACCCGCCGTCCGCGAATCCACGCGTATGGCCCTCTCGAACCGTCGGGCGCTCGTGACGGGCGGCGCCGGATTCATCGGCTCGCACCTCGTCGAGCGCCTGCTCGCCGACGGGGCCGACGTGACGGTCGTCGACGACCTCTCCGGCGGCGACCCGGATCGGGTTCCCGACGGCGCCGATCTTCTCGAGGCCGACCTCACGTCGCCGGACGCGCTCGAGGGACGCCTCGCGGACGTCGACCTCGTCTTCCACCTCGCCGCCTCGAAACGCGTCGACACCGACCGCCCCCACGCGCAGTTCGACGACAACACGCAAATGACTCGGAACCTCCTCGAGGCGATGGCCACGGCCGACGTGACCGAGATCGCCTACACCTCCTCCTCGACGGTCTACGGCGAGGCGCCGCGGCCGACGCCGGAGGACTACGCGCCCCTGGAGCCGATCAGCGCCTACGGCGCGAGCAAGCTGGCCGACGAGGGGCTGCTCTCGGCGCGGGCCCACAGCCACGACCTGACCGTCTGGAACTTCCGGTTCGCGAACGTCGTCGGCCCGCGCCTGCGCGGGGCCGTGATCCCCGACTTCGTCGAGAAGCTCCGGGAGGATCCCGAGACGCTGACGATCCTCGGCGACGGGCGCCAGGAGAAATCCTACCTGCACGTCGAGGACTGCCTCGACGCGATGTTCCACGTCGTCGAGCGCGCCGACGCGGCGATGAACACCTACAACCTCGGCACCCGCACGACCACGTCGGTCGACCGCATCGCGACCATCGTCGCCGACGAGATGGGTCTCGGGCCCGACCTCGAGTACACCGGCGGCCGGCGGGGCTGGACCGGGGACGTCCCGAAGATGCGCCTCTCGATCGAGAAGCTCTCGGCGCTGGGCTGGGAGCCCGCGCTCTCGAGCGACGAGGCGGTGCGGCGGGCGACCCGCGAGCTACTCGACGAGCTGGAGTAACCGCCGAGATATGGAGACGGAAAGCCGACCGAGAGAGGCTGTCCCGCCCCCCGAGGCGAGTTTTAGGTGGACTTAACTATCTGCGCTCGAGAGCACTCGCCAGTGAACGGCGGCGAGCGATCGCACCCCGCGGGGGTCGACGAGTCGGGCGAAGCGGGAGCCGACAGCGACGGGCTCGCGGCGGGGCTGACCCGCCGCCGGCTGACGATCGGCGGAACGGTGGTGGTCGCGCTCGGGCTGCTCGTCGTCGCGCGCGAACTCGACGTTCGAACCGTCGCCGCCGAGATGGCGGGCGCCGATCCGGGCCTGCTGGCGCTCGCCGTCGGGGCGTACGCCGTCTCGTGGCCGCTTCGGGGGCGCCGGTACGGGGACATCCTGGGGGCGATGGGCCACCGTCACGGCACGGCGTTTCTCACGATGGCGGTGTTCGTCAGCCAGACGGCCAACCTCGCGATTCCGGCACGGGCCGGCGACGCGGCGCGCGCGTACGTTCTCGCGACCCGTCGGGGGGTTCCCTACCCCGCGGGGTTCGCGTCGCTGGTCGTCGAGCGGGCGTTCGATCTGGTGGCCATCGCCGTCCTCGCGGCCGTCGCCGCGGCGTGGCTCGCCCTCGGCGGCGCGGGCCCGATCGAACTCGCCGCTGCGGCCGGCGGCGCCCGAACCGCGATCCTGGCGGCGGCGGCCGTGAGCGCGGCGACCGCCGGCGTCGGTCTGGTCGTCGTCGCGTCCGCGCGCGTGGATCGCGACCTCGGCGCGGGGCTCCGAGCGCGGGTCGAAGGTCGACCGCGACTCGAGGGACTTCTCGAGGCCGCGCTCCGATTCGGGGCCGACGTGCAGGTCGTCGCGGAACGGCCGCGCGCGCTGGTGGCAGTCGGGGCGACGAGCCTGCTGGTCTGGCTGCTGGACGCTCTCACCGCGGTCGCGGTCCTCGCGGCGCTGGACAGCGGACTCGCCGTCGGCTCCCTGCTTGCGGTCGGGACGCTGGCGGTCAGCGTGGGCAACCTCGCGAAGGTGTTGCCGCTCTCCCAAGGCGGCGTCGGCCTCTACGAGGCCGCCTTTACGGCGCTGGTCGTCGGGCTCACGCCCGTCGGCGCGGGCACGGCGCTTGCGGCCGCGATCGTCGACCACGCGCTGAAAAACGCCGTGACGCTGGTCGGCGGCGCCGGGTCGGTCGCCGCGCTCGGCGTCTCGGTCTCCGAAGCGGCCGGGGGCGAGCCCGACGGAACGGACGGAACCGGCAGTTTTTTAGGCTCGCCTAAAAAATAGCGGGCCAATGAGTCAGGACGTCTGCGTCGTCGTTCCCACGATCCGCGAGTACGAGTGCATGCGCTCGTACTTCGAGAACGCCCGCCGACACGGGTTCGACCTCTCGCGGCTGCACGTCGTGCTCGTCACCGAGGACTTCTGCGAGACCGACGCGATGGAACGCATGCTCGAGGAGGAGGGGGTCTCGGGCGAGGTCTTCGACGGCTCCCGTCGCGAGGAGTGGTACGCCGAGCACGGAGTCGAGAAGTATAGCCACGTCGTCCCCGCGGCGAGCCACGCCGAGACGAGCTTCGGCCTCCTCTATATGTGGGCCCGCGAGGAGTTCGAGTACGGCTTCTTCATCGACGACGACACCCTTCCCCACCCCGACGAGGACTTCTTTGGCACCCACCTCGAGAACCTCGCCTTCGGGGGCGAAATCGAGGAAGTCGCCTCGGACGAGAACTGGGTCAACGTGCTCTACCAGAACGCCGACGAGCACGGGCTCTACCCCCGGGGGTACCCCTACTCGGCGATGGGCGAGACCGTCGAGACCGACACGACCGAAATCGAATCCGGGCAGGTCGTCGCTTCTCAGGGGCTGTGGACCAACGTCCCCGACCTGGACGCGGTGCGAATCCTCATGGACGGCGACCTGGAGGGCCAGGCCCAGACTCGGACCACGGCCGAGGACTTCGACGGGGACTTCGTCGCCGCGCGGGGGAATTACCTCACGGTCTGCTCGATGAACCTCGCCTTTCGCCGCGAGGTGATCCCCGCGTTCTACCAGCTGCCGATGGACGACAACGAGTGGGACGTGGGTCGGTTCGACGACATCTGGTCGGGCGTGTTCTTGAAGCGGGCCTGCGACGTCCTCGGCGCGCGCATCTACAACGGCGCGCCGCTGTGCGAACACAACAAGGCCCCCCGCAGCACGTTCGACGACCTCAACAACGAGGTCCCCGGCCTCGAGCTCAACGAACACCTCTGGCGCGTGATCGACGACGTCGGCGACGGGGCCGAGTCCTACGCCGAGGTCTTCGAGGTGATGGCCCGCGAACTCGCCGACGGCGATTGGGACGAGTACAACAACGGCGCGTTCTTCACCCACGTCGGCGAACGCATGCTCGAGTGGCTCGAGTGTCTCGAGGCGCTCGAACGACCCGCGCCGATTGCCGCGAATCGACGGATATAAGATTGTTTAGGTTAGCCTAAAACCTATGACGCGACGAATCACCGCGGACCGCCGATCGTTTCTGGTCGGCGCCGCCGCCGTCGGGACGGCCGGGCTCTCGGGCTGTCTCGGACTGATCGGAAGCGAAGAGGATAACGACCAGCAAAACCCGTTCGGCCAGTTCGGCTCCGGACGGGAGGGCCGACCCGAGCCAGGCGGCACGTCGATCGAGGACCTGCCCGACCTCGAGGGCGAGCTCCACGTCTACTCCGGACGCAACGAGTTCCTAGTGGGACCGCTCGTCGACGGCCTCGAGGACTACTACGACGATTTCGAGCTCAACGTTCGGTACGACGGCTCCTCGGATCTCGTCAACCAGATCTCCGAGGCGGGCGACGCGACCGAAGCCGACGTCTTCTACACGGTCGACGCGTCCGCGCTCGGCGCGCTCGCCGACGAGGGGCTGACCCGTTCGATCTCGGACGACCTCGCCGACCTGGTTCCCGAGCAGTTCCGCACCGACACCTGGATCGGCACCTCCGGTCGCGCCCGAACGGTCCCGTACAACACCGACGCCGTCGACGAGTCGGACCTCCCCGACGGCATCATGGACTACCCCGAGTTCGAGGGCACCCTGGGCTGGGCCCCCTCGTACGGCTCCTGTCAGTCCTTCGTCGCCGCGATGCGACAGCTCGAGGGCGACGAGGCTACCCGCGAGTGGCTCGAGGGCGTCGTCGACGCGGGAATCCAGGAGTACGACGACGAGCAGCTGGTCACTAACGCGGTCAACGACGGCGAGATCGACGCCGGGTTCACCAACCACTACTACATCCAGCGGGTCATCGACGGCTCGTCGGATCCGTCGATCGCCGCGGCGTTCACCGAGGGCGACGCGGGCGCGGTGTTCAACGTCGCCGGCGCGACCGTCACCGAGGCCGCCGCCGACCCCGACCTCGCGGATGCGTTCGTCCAGCACCTGCTCTCGGCCGAGGCCCAGGAGTACTTCGCCGTCGACACCTTCGAGTACCCGATGATCTCCGGGGTCGACCCCTACGGCGAACTGCCGCCGGTCGACGAGCTGAACGTCCCGGATATCGATCTGTCCGAGCTGTCTAACATCGAGGAGACGGTCGACTTCATGCGCGAGGTCGACGGAATCACCCTCTGAGTCCGTCGCAGCCCCGTGACGCCGATCCCCGAACCGATTCGTAACCGGTTTTCGCGCTCCCGGCTCGCGACCCTCTCGCACCGCCGCGAACGCGCCGCCGCGGCTCTCGTGGCCCTCTGTGCGGGCGTCGCGGTCTTCACGCTCGCCACCGAGCTGTTTCCCTACCACTCGAGCAACGACGACGAGGCCGTCTACCTCCTGCAGGCCGCCATGCTGCTCGAGGGCCAGCTCGAGATCCACGCGGGCGAGCTGGCGGACGCGTTCCGACCGTGGTTCTTCGTCGAGGACGGCGGCCGGCTCTACCCGAGGTACTCGCCGGTTCCGGCGGCGATGTACGCGGTCTCGATGGCGCTGTTCGGCGAGCCGCGAGTGACGCTCACGGTCGTCGCGGCGGCCAACGCCGCGCTGGTGTACGTGCTCGGATCGACGGTCTTCGAGCGCCGCGTCGGCGTCGTCGCCGCGGCCGTCTTCGCGTCCTCGCCGATGGCCCTGCTCGCGACGTCGGTCTTTCTGCCGTACGCGCCGACGACGCTACTGAACCTCTGCTTTGCGGTCTGGTACCTCCGGGGCGTTCGCTCCGGACGGCTCCGACACGCGGCGCTCGCCGGGACCGCGATCGGGCTCGCGTTCTTCGCCCGGCCCTACACCGCCGTCCTGTTTGCGGCCCCCTTCATCGGCCACGCGCTCTGGACGATACTGCGGTCGGTCCGGACGGAGTCGACGCCGCTGCGACCGCTGCCGGACCCGATCCGCCGAAACGCGGTCACCGCCGCCGTCGGCCTGTCGTTCGTCGGGCTGGCGCTCGTCTACAACGCCCGTCTCACCGGCTCGCCCCTCCTGTTTCCCTTCCAGGCGTTCGCGCCGCTGGACGGTCCCGGCTTCGGCTACCGCCAGCTCAGGGGCCACGCCGTCGAGTACACTCCCTCGCTCGCGGTGCGGGCCAACGGGTACGTCCTCCGCTATTTCGCCACCCGCTGGTTCTCGGCGGGAGCGGTCGGGACCGTCGCCGCGCTGGCGGGACTCGCGCTCGCGGTGCGACGGTGGCGCGGGTCCGGGACGCCGACTCGAGACGCCGGCGGATCCGCCGGCTCCGCTGCTCACGACCGAACCGCCGGCGTCCTCCTGGCCTGCCTACTACTGACCGTCCCCCTGGGCAACGTCGCGTTCTGGGGCAACTACAACGTCCTCGCGACGATGACGGATCCGACCGACGGGCTGCTCGCGCAGTTCGGCCCCGTCTACCACTTCGACGTGCTGGTGCCGCTGTCGATCTTCGCCGCGTTCGGACTGGTGGCGGGCTGGCGTCGGCTCCGCGACGGAGCGGTCCGCGGCCGACTCGAGGCGCTGGCGTCGCCGCGGTCGGCCCGGGCGATCGCGCTCGCGGTCCTCGTCGCCAGCGCGCTCGTCGTCGGCGCGGCCAACGCCGCCCTCCTCTCCGCTCCGATCGATCGCAACGCCGCCCACACCGATCGGCTCGAGACGGCCTACGAACCGTTCGAGGAGGCAGACCTCGAGGACGCGCTCGTGTTCCAGCCGACGCCGTACGGCCAGTGGCAGAACCACCCGTTCCAGGCGCTGCGGAACGATCCGGGACTGGACGGCGAGACTGTCTACGCGCTCGAGGGCCCCCCCGAGCGGGAGTTCGCAGTGCTCGACGCCTATCCGGATCGAGACTACTACCGGTACACCTACCACGGCGAGTGGGGGGACTCGCCCGACGACCTCGTCCCGACGCTCCAGCCGCTGACGGTCCGCGAGGGCGAGGCGTTCGACGGCGAGACCGTCGTCGGTCTCCCCGAGCGGGTCGACCGCGCGACGGTTGGCCTCGAGACCGCGGACGGAAACGCCAGTTATCGGATCGACGACCCCGACGATCGGATCGCCGTCGAGTGGGGCCTCGAGTCCGGCGGGACCGACGGCGGCGTCGCCCGCCTGAACGCGCCGGGCGACGACCCGACGACCGTCCCGCTCGAGGAGACCGACGAGGTCGTCCTGACGGTGACGCTCGTCCAGGAGACGGGCGTCTCCGCGACGTTCACGTACCGCCAGGAGACGGCCGTCCGGGCGACCACGGATGGCCTCGAGGCGATCCGGCCGTCCGAGCGAACGGCGTGTCGGCTGGTCGAGGACTGCGGCACCGAGGGGACCTACCTCCCGAACGAGTCGACCTCACACGCGGAGTGGGTGACCTTCGAGACGAGCCTCGAGCCGGAGGGCTGACTCGAGCGTCGAACGCGGCCGAAAACCGTAGCGCAGGTCGACTACCGGAACCGCTCCTCGAGACAGACTTTGACGATCGATTTGGCGATCTCGGCGCCGCCCTGAATCGGGTCGAGTTTCGTCTCGCCGGCGCGCTCGCGGTACTCGATAGGGTGTTCGCGGACGTCGTACCCCCGCAGCAGCGGTCGGATCAGGAGCTCGGCCGAGAGGCCCGTATTTTCGGTCCACTCGATGGACTCGACGATCTCGCGGCGGTAGGCCCGCATCCCGGTGGTCGTGTCGTGGACGCGAGTCCCCATCAGGACGCTCGCCAGCGCGGCGAAGGCGTGGTTGCCTAGCCGATTGAACGCCGGCATGGCGTCGGCGCCGTGGTAGAGGCGGTCGCCGCTGACGACGTCGTACCCCTCGTTGATCAACTCGAGGAACTCCGGCAGCTGTTCCATCGGGTAGGTGTCGTCGCAGTCGGTCGTCACCACGATGGGACGGTCGGGCTCGAGGATCGCCGCGCGGACGGCGACGCCGTACCCCTGCGGGGGCTGTTCGATCACCGTCGCGCCGTGCTCGCGGGCGATCTCGGGCGTGCGGTCCGAGGAGCCGTCGACGCAGACGACCTCGGCCTTCCCGTCCGTGACCGCCTCGACGTCCGCCAGCACTGTTCCGATCGCTTCCTCCTCGTTGTAGGTCCCCATGACGACGCTGACGTCCTCGAAGGTGTACTCGCCGCCGTCGGTCGCACCGTCGACGGCTCCGTTCGCCCCCGGTTCGTTCCGCTTCTCGCTACTCATTGGCGGTACTCTCTGGCCGCCGCACTTATACTTTTAGGTTAGCCTAAAGTAACGGTTACAGCGACTCGCGAACGTCGTCGGCCGCTTTCAGCGCGAGGGCGGCGATCGTCAGCGTCGGGTTCATTGCCCCGCCGGTCGGGAAGACGCTGCTCGAGGCGATCCAGCAGTTCTCGAGGTCGTGGGTCCGCAGGTCCGGACCTACCACGCTCTCGGCGGGATCGTCGCCCATTCGCGTCGTGCCCATGTGGTGGTAGGCGGGGCCGGTGTCCTCGGGCCCGACCTGCCAGGTGATCTCGGCGCCGAGTTCCTCGAGGATCCGCTCCTGAATCTCGTTGACCCGCTCGATGGTCTCCAGGGCGCGATCGCCGATCGTCCAGTGGACGTCCGGCACCGGATTGCCGCGGTCGTCGGTCTGCTCTGGATCGAGCGCCACGTAGCTGTCCTCGCGGGGGAGTTGCTCGACCAGCGCGCCCATCCCGACGTGGTTCCCGTACTCCGCGCGCAGGCGCTCGAGGAGGTCGTCGCCCCAGTCGTCGCCCGACAGCGCCAGCCCGACGGGCGAGGGACCGTCGTAGTTGAAGAACTCGAGTTTGAACGGGGCGATCTCGTCGTCGGCGTCGTCGTAGAACTGGTGGGACTCGCTGGTGAGAAAGCCGACGTGGTTCTGCCGAGTTGGTTCCTCGAGGACCCCGCCCGTGCCGGCGAAGCAGTGGTCCATGAAGAACGTCCCGACCAGGCCGCTCGAGTTCGCCAGCCCGTCGGGGTAGCGACTCGACTCCGAGAGCAGGAGGAGGCGGGGGGTCTCGACGCCGCCGCAGGCGATCACGAAGGCGTCGGCTTCCTGGCGGTGCTCCTCCTCGCCGGGGGTCGCGTAGACGGCCGCCTCGATCCGCTCGGCGCCGTGCTCGAGGCGCTGGACGGGAACGCGGTCGAGCACCGTCGCGCCCGCCGCCTCGGCGCGCTCGAGGTGGACGGTCGCGTCGTACTTCGCGCCGGAGGGACAGACGGGCTGGCAGGTGCCGTAGCCGACGCAGGCACTGCGCCCGTCGTAGGCCTCGGAGTTTCGCGCGTTCGGCACCGAGTGCATCGCGATTCCCAGTTCGTCGCAGGCCTCGGCGAACAGCCCGTCGCTGTAGGAGGGCCGGAACGCCGGCATCGGGTGGGGCTGCTCCCGTGGCGGCGCGAAGGGGTTGTCGTTGGCTCCCGAAACCCCGAGTTCGCGCTCTGCCTCCGCGTAGTAGGGTCGCAGGTCCGCGTAGTCGATCGGCCAGTCCGCGCCGACGCCGCGGGCGCTCTCGGAGTCGAAATCGTCCTCGTGGAGGCGCATCACCATCCCCTGCCAGTGCAGCGTCGATCCGCCGACGCCCTTGACGCGGGCGTGGTTCAGGGGGTAGAACCGCTCGCCCGACGACGTGTGGGCGTCCCGATCGGGGTCGCCGTCCCAGACGGCCGGCCGATCGTAGGCGGGTCTGATCGCCCGCTCCTGGCGGGCGAGCCGATCTGCGGGGTCGAACCGGGGTCCGGCCTCGAGGACGACGACCTCCAGGCCCGCCTCGGCGAGCTTGGACGCGACCAGTCCGCCGGCCGGCCCCGCGCCGATCACGCAGACATCGGCGTCCGCGACGGGGGTTCGATCGAGTTCCTCGTCGAGCGGCGCCGCAGCCTCCGCGGGCGGACGATCGGCGCTCACGCCTCCGGCCCCCGCCGGTACGTCTCGAGCCCGCCCGCGTGACCCTGCGGGTTCTCGAGGCCGACCAGTTCGCCCCCAGTCGGCGAGGCGTACAGCGCGAGCAGCAGTTCGTTGACGACGTAGTAGCGGATTCGCTCGGCGGTCGTCCCGTCGGGGTCCTCGTCGGCGGTGTCGGCACCGACCTGCTCGAGAACGCGCTCGCGGTCCGCGACCGAAAGCGCCGCGAAGGCGTCGTCGTACCAGCTCTTGGCGCGGTCGTCCAGTTCCGCGACGGCCTCCTCGAGCGCCGTCGCGTGGGCCGGCTGCTCGAGGCGTCCCTCGAGGAAGGTCTCGACGAACTCCCGCGTTCCGGATACCTCGCTCGGGTAGACGACGGCCGCGGCGGCCACCTGCGTTTCGCGGATCCGTTCGGCGTCGACTCCCCCGTCGGCGTCGGGATCGCGCCCCAGCCAACCGACCCCGAGCGCGGCCCCGCCGCCAACCCCGAGCGTGGCGAGGGCGGCGACCGCGTCGCGTCGTGTCAGCTCCATACGAGCGGATTAGGTAAACCTAAACCTTATACTCGTTGGAACGAGATACCCGGGTATCACGACGTCGGGCCTCCCCCTCGGCGCCGTCGATCGCGTCCGGACCTTCGTCGACGGCGGCTCGGGGACTCGGCGCCGCTGCCGAAGCGGCGGACGCCCGGCGGAAGTTCGTCCACGAACCTATGAGATCTCTCTTACCGCGACGACTGCTCGAACGGACCGACGGCGTCCCGCTGGGGCTGGCGCTGCTGTCAGGCGCTATCGCCGCCGCCATGCTGTTTCCCCTCACCTGGATCGTCGTCGAGGCGACGACCGTCGATCCGACTCGGATCCGCGAACTGGCGCTCCGGCCGGACACGCTCGAGGTGATCGCCAACAGCCTCCTGCTGATGGTCGGGGTGACGGTGCTTTGCGTGTTGCTCGGCGTCCCCCTCGCGTGGCTGACGGTCCAGACGAACCTCCCGTTCAGGCGGTTCTGGGCCGTCGTCGCCGCCCTGCCGCTGGTGATCCCGAGCTACATCGGCGCCTTCTCGTTCGTCTCCGCGTTCGGCCCACAGGGCGAGTTCCAGTCGATTCTCGAACCCCTCGGCATCGAACAGCTACCGGAGATCTACGGCCTTCCCGGCACCACGATCGTGATCACGCTCTACACGTACCCCTACGTCTACCTGACGACGCGGGCCGCCCTGCTGTCGTTCGACACCACGCTGCTGGACGCGGCGCGGACGCTCAACCACGACACCTGGACGGCGTTTCGTCGAGTGACCTTCCCGCAGGTTCGCCCGGCGATCGTCGCCGGCGCCCTGCTCGCGGCGCTGTACGCCGTCTCCGACTTCGGCACGCCCGCAATCATGCAACTGCCCGTGTTCACCAGGCAGATCTTCCTCGAGTACAACGTCTTCAATCGGGGGTACGCCGCCTTTCTCTCCCTGCAGCTACTGGCGATCGTGCTCGTCGTGCTCGCCCTCGAGTGGTGGGTTCGCCGCGGCGAGACGTCCTCGGGCGACGGCGACGGCTCGGCTGGCAGCGATCCCGTCGTCGACCTCGGCGCGTGGCGCTGGCCCGCGACGCTGTTTCCCGCGGCGGTGACCGGCGTGGCGCTGCTGGTGCCGCTGTGGATCCTCGGCCTCTGGCTCGTGACCGCGGATCCGGACGCCCGCCCGTCGCTGGCCTTCGAGTTCGAGTACGCGTTCAACTCCGTGCTGATCGCTGGCGCGGCCGCGCTGGTCGCCGTCCTCCTGGCTCTTCCCGTCGCGTACTTCGCGGCAAGGAGCGACTCGCCGCTTGCGTCCCTGCTCGAGCGGGCGACCTACGTCGGCTTCGCGGTTCCGGGGGTCGTCCTGGGGCTGGCGCTGGTCGCGTTCGCGACCGACTACGAGACCTTCCGAACCGCCCGCGACCTGGCCACGCCGGCGATCTATCAGACGCTTCCGTTGCTGATCTTCGCGTACGTCGTTCGGTTCGTCCCCCAGGCGGTCGGCTCGATCCGTTCGACGACGCTGCAGGTGGACCCGGCGCTGATCGAAGCCGCGCGTACGCTCGGCGAGTCGCCGACGGGTTCCTTCCGGAAGATCACGCTGCCGCTGATCGCACCCGGCGTAACCGCCGGCGCCGCGCTCGTCTTTCTGACCACGATGAAGGAACTCCCCGCGACGCTGATGCTGCGCCCGACCGGGTTCGACACGCTCGTCACCATCATCTGGCGCGCACAGGAGGCCGCCTACTACCAGTACGCCGTGATTCCCGCGTTGCTGTTGCTCGCCGTCTCCGGGCTCTCCCTGGTCGTTCTCCTCTCGCAGGGCGGCCGCGAGGGGCTGTAGCCGCCCGCGACACCTGACGAGCGGGCTCGACTCGGCGTCTCGGCGCGCCGATCGTCCGCTATACGGACTCGAGCGGTTCGACCAGCGACGGCTCGTCGGTCCCGGGGTCGTTGACGGCCGTCGAGACCGGATACGCCCGCAACTCGTCGGCGGGATACGGCTCGAGACACGCCCGCGGATCGTCGGCCGTCAGCCACTCCCGTTCCCGGCCGGGCTCGAGAATGACCGCCATCCGGTGGTGGAGCTCCGCGACCAGGTCGTTTGGCTCGGTCGTGACGATCGTAAACGTCTCGAGCGGGCCGTCGTCGGAGTCGTCCTCGAGGCCACCGCCGAACGCGTCCAGCCCCGTCTGGGTCGTCTCGGGTTCCCAGCGCTCCCACAGTCCCGCCATCGCGAACGGGCGGTCGTCCTCGAGAGCGACCCGGTAGGGCTGCTTTCGATCGTCGGTCTCGACCCACTCGTAGAAGCCGTCGGCCGGGACGAGACACCGCCGGGACTCGTAGGCTCCCCGGAAGCTCGGCTTCTCGGCGACCGTCTCGGCGCGCGCGTTGATGAACCCGCCGCTGTCGTCGTCGGCCCACGAGGGGACCAGCCCCCACTCGAGGTGCCGAATCTCGTCGGCGTCCTCGTTCGTGATCACCGGGAGCTTCTGGCCCGGCGCCGCGTTGTACCGCGGCTCGAGCGGGGCCGCCGAGTCGGCGACGCGGGCGTCGAACCGGTCCTCGAGGTCGTCCTGATCGACGAACAGCGTGTAGCGACCGCACATGCGACCGAGTAGGCGCCCCGTGAGCAAATACCCTCCACCCGCGGCTCCGTCGCCGACCGTTTCGTCGGCGAAACGGTCGCCCAAGGGCCGATTTCTTCCCGTCGGTTCTCGGTACGCCACACGTACTCATAGTGGGTCCCGTGATCGGACCGGGCATGCAATCGAACGAGAGTTCGGAGTACGAGGCGCGGTTCAGCGAGGACGGGTTCTTCGAGGTCCGCGAGCGTTCGGATCCAGACCGCTGGATCGCCTGCGACACGCCTGTCGAGATCGAACAGTAGGGTGGCGTCGGCCCCCGCTCGAGTAACGCACAGTGCTCGTTAGTATCGAACTCCGAAAACGCCAGGACTGGGATTTGAACCACGCGAACGGCTCGCTTCGCTCGCCGTTCTCTCATTCAAATCCAGTCGTCGGGTATCTGCCGCTCGCGAGTTTGCTCGCGGCAGAATACGCCAGGACTGGGATTTGAACCCAGAATCCCAAAGGGAACACGCTTTCCAGGCGTGCGCCTTACCGTTCGGCCATCCTGGCTCGAGTTATCCTAGCCGCGTCCGTCGTTTAACTGTTACGAGATAGGGTCACTCCGGGGGGCGCCGGCTCGCCCAGGCAGCGATCCGGCGCTCGAGCAGGAAACTCCCGAGTCCCGCGCCCAGCCCGACGAGAACGGCGACGAGCGCACCCTGAGTGATCGTCACCGGAGGCTCGGCCAGCAGGGCGTACCCCTGGAGGAGCACCAGGAAGGCGAGGGCGCCGACGACCCCCCACAGCAACGCGGATTTGGCCCGCCGCGAGGGCCCCAGCGAGTTCGAGGCTTCCATCGCTTTTCACTCGAGGATCCGTCCCCTCACCCTTAACGGCACCGTCCTACGCGAGGACGTCGACCTCGTACCCCTCCTCGCGCAGCGCGGCGAGAAAACGCTTGACGTGGTCGGTGCCCCGCATCTCGAGCTCGAGTTCGACCTCGGTATCGCTCATCTCGACGTCCCGGGAGGTGCGGTCGTGGTGGATCGCGTAGATGTTCGCCTGGTGGGCGGTGAGGATCGCCAGCAGCTCCTCGAGCGAGCCCGGACGATCCTTCAGCACCGTCCGAATCTTCAGGTACCGGCCCGTCTCGACCAGCCCGCGGACGATGACGTTGCTGAGCGTGTTGAGGTCGATGTTGCCACCGCTGAGCACCGGAACGATCGTCTCGTCGGGCTCGTAGTCGAACCGGTCGAACAGCAACGCCGCAAGCGGCACCGCGCCGGCGCCCTCGACCACGGTCTTCGAGCGCTCGAGCAGGTAGATCGTCGCGACGGCGATCTCGGGGTCGGAGACGGTGACCACCTCGTCGACGTACTCCCGGACGATCGGAAAGGTGTGCTCGCCGAGGCTGCGGGTCGCGATCCCGTCGGCGATCGTCTCGACCCCCTCGATGGTGACCCGCTCGCCCTTCTCGAGGGAGGGTGCGGCGCTCGAGGCGCCCTCGGCCTGGACGCCGATCACGCGCGCGTCGGGGTTGCGCTCCTTGACCGCCGTCGCGATCCCGCTAACGAGCCCGCCCCCGCCGATGGGGACGACGACGGTGTCGAGGTCGGGGCAGTCCTCGAGGATCTCGAGGCCGATCGTCCCCTGGCCCGCCATCACGTCCTCGTCGTCGAAGGCGTGGAGGTAGGTCCGATCCTCCTCGCGTTCGAGTTCGTGGGCCCGCTCGGCGGCCTCGCTGTAGTCGACGCCCTCGAGGACGACCTCGGCGCCGTAGTTACGCGTCGCCTTCACCTTCGAGATCGGGGCGTGCTCGGGCATGACGATCTTCGCGTCGACGCCCGCCCGCGTCGCCGCGAGGGCGACCCCCTGGGCGTGGTTGCCCGCGCTGGCGGTGACGACGCCCGCCTCCTGTTCCGCGGGCGACAGCGTCGCGATTCGGTTGGTCGCCCCGCGGATCTTGAACGCACCCGTCCGCTGGCTGTTCTCGAGTTTCAGGTGGACGTCGGCGCCGGTGATCGACGAGTAGGTGTGAGAGTACTGCAGCGGCGTCCACCTGGAGGTGTCGCGGACCCGCTCTTTCGCCTCGAGAATGTCCGATAACTGAAGCATACGGTCGACTATTCGGCGCGTACTGTAAGGATTTACTATCGGGAATCGGTGTGTCGGTTACCCCCTCAACCCGATAGACAGTGTTGCCGACGACGGCAACACGACAGGGAATACAGGATCGCACGGCGCGTGACCTGCGACTGTAGTCGCGGGTGGAACGACCATAAAACCCATGCACCCGCAGCGGAAGTGAAACCGCAAGACGGCGTCGGCGTGATCGGGTCGTCAGACGCGGGACGGACGCCCGTCATTCGGGTGTCGTTACCGCGACATCTCGAGCCGAAACGTAGGTCCGAACCCGCTCTTCGAACGAGGGTCCGTCGGGCCAGTCGACTCGGCCGTCGGCTCCGAGCCGATCGGGGTCGCCGACGTAGATCCAGCAGTCGGCGTCGGCGTCCTCGTGGGGGACCGCGATCCGCTCGTACAGCCCCCGATCGACGCCCTCGTACCGGTCGAGCGCCTCGAGCCCGCTCTCGTCGACCGAGAGGAGCCGTCCCTCGGTTCGGCCGCCGGGCGCCAGCGTCGGGTACTCGCCCTCGACGCGGCACAGCCCCTCGAGGACGGCCGTCGCGCCGAGCTCGTAGCTCGCGTTCGGAACGCTTCGGAGGACCGCCTCGACCCGGTCGGGATCGGTCAGGGTACCGTAGACGAACACCGTCTCGGTCGGACGCGTCGTCGCCATGGAACCGTCTCGGTCCCGGATCGCAAAAGGAGCGCCGATCGCCTCGGAATCGGGTGTCTCCTACCGCTCCTCGAGGGGGACGAACGCCTGGTCTTCGGGACCCGTGTACCGGGCCCGCGGGCGGATGAGGCGGTTGTCCTGCTGGTACTCGAGGACGTGGGCGATCCAGCCGCCGACGCGGCTCATCGCGAAGATCGGGGTGTACATGTCGATCGGGATGCCCAGCTGGTAGTAGACCGAACCGGAGTAGAAGTCGACGTTCGGGGCGATCCCCTTCTCGGCGAGCCCCTGCTCTTCCGAGAGGTACTGCTCGATCGTCGTCGTGTAGTTGTACCACTTGTCCTCGCCCTCCTCGGCGAGTTCCTTGCTGCGCTCCTCGAGGATCTTCGCGCGGGGGTCCTTGACGTTGTAAACGCGGTGGCCGAACCCGGGGATGCGCCGGCCCTCCTCGTTGGCCTGCTCGACCCACTCGCGGTGGTCGAGGTCGCTCTCGTCGATCTCCATCAGTACCTCCATGACGTCCTGGTTCGCGCCGCCGTGGAGCGGGCCGGAGAGGGCGCTGATGCCGCCGGTGACGGCGCTGTAGATGTCGGCCATCGTCGAGCCGATTACCATCGCGGTGAACGTCGAGGCGTTGAGCCCGTGGTCGGCGTGGAGGGTGAGCGCCTGATCGAACGTCTCGGCGGCGAGCTCGTCGGGTTCCTCGCCGGTGAGCATATACAGGAAGTTCGCCGCGAGTCCCAGATCGGGGTCCGGATCGACGGGCTCCTCGCCGAGCCGGTAGCGTTCGAACGCCGCGAGGACCGTCGGCAGCTTGGCGGCGATCCGCCGTCCCTGCCGGAGCGTCGCCTCGAGGTCCTCGGGTTCGGCGTCGTCCTCGGGCTCGTACGCCGAGAGCATCGAGACCGCCGTTCGGAGCGCGGCCATCGGCCGTTCGCCGGCGTCGGCGAGGCGTTCGACCGTCTCGAGGACGCCGTCGTCGACGGTCCGCTCCTCGTTGAGCGAGGCGGTGAACTCGGCGAGTTCGTCCGCCGTCGGCAACTCGCCGTGCCAGAGGAGATAGACGACCTCCTCGTAGCTCGCGCCGCGAGCGAGGTCCTCGATCGGATAGCCCCGGTAGATCAACCGCCCGGCGTCACCGTCGATCGAGCTGAGTTCCGACTCTGCGACCAGAACTCCCTCCAGCCCTTTCTCGAGATCGTCAACCATACTCGGGCTTTCGTATAGTAATGGAAAAGTATTATCGTTTGCAGGCCGCGGGAACGGGATTCTCGGCCGCGTGGGAGATTACACTCGTCGAACGGGTAGCTCGACGGCTGTCGATAGCGGGCGAATCGGCAAGGCGGCGGAGCCGGGCGATCGGGTCGAAATCCCGCCCGTCAGGAGTCCTGTCCCAGCTTCGTTCGATTGATTCGCACGCCCGCGGGGGTGACGATGATCTGGTCGTCGCCCTTGCGGACGATGTCGCCGTCGACCTCCTGGGCGACCTGGCGCAGCTCGTCGACGATGTGTTCGACCGTGCTGTCGTTGGTCCGTAGCCGGGTGATGTCCGCGAACACGATGTCGCCGTCGTAGACGGCGTCCTTGATCGCGACCGCGTCGGCCTGTCCGCCGATCTCGGCGATCCGGACCTGTGTTCTGGCCTCGGCCGACTCGGTCGAGACGTCGTCGAGGTTCAGTTCGACGTAGTCGCCGGTGGTGGTCGAGACCTGTCCGCCGCCACCGCCGACGATCTTATCCATAAATCCCATTGACGGTATCCTGCGCAGCCGCGAGTATAGTTCTTACGTCAGACGAGTTGGCGGGAGCCGCCGCGTCCGCGGCGGGCCGACGACGGCGAGCTGTTCGGGTCCGGCCTGTCCGTTTCCCGACGAGGACCCTGCCGGAAACCGCCGTTTTTTGCCGGATCGGTCCGTGCGATCGACCATGACGTTTAGCGTCTGCGTTCGCGAAGCCTACGAGACGCCCGACGGGGAGCGCCACGACCGCTTCGGCGTCGCGGTCACGACGCGTCTTCCGGGGGTGGGCACGCTCTGTCCGTTCGTCAGCGAGAACGGCGCCGTCGCGACCCAGAGCCTGGTCAACGTCTCACTCGGGCGGGACGGGATCCGCTACGTCGACGATGGACTGGCCGTCGACGACGCCCTCGAGGCGCTGCTCAACGCCGACGACGGCGCGACCCAACGCCAGCTCCACGGCGTCGACGCCGACGCCACGTTCGCCTTTTCGGGCGAGGACTGCGAGGGCTGGTTCGGCCACCGCGAGGGCGACCACTACACCGTCGCCGGCAACATGCTCACCGGCGAGTCGGTACTGGAGGCGGCCGCCGACGCCTACGCCGAGAGCGCGGTCCACGAGACGACCGACGAGACCGCGGGCGCGGGAATCGGCGCCGACCCGCTCGCGAAGCGGCTGCTCGACGCCCTCGAGGCGGGCCACCGCGAGGGCGGGGACAAACGCGAGGAGCTGTCGGTCCAGAGCGCAGCCGTCCTCGTCGAGACGACCGAGGACTACGAGTTTACCCCGCCGTACAACGACCTGCGGGTCGACGCCTCCGAGTCGCCGATCGACGACCTGCGGGACACGTACGAGCTGGCGCTGGCGGGCTACGAGGACACCCTGCAGCGGTACGCCGACGCCTTCGAGGCGGACTCGCTCGAGGAGACCGCCGAGTAGCCGTGCGGATCGTCGAGAACACCCTCGAGTGCGATCTCGCGGCGTTCCTCGAGCGGCCGCTGTTCTGTTTTCTGGCCCAGCGGTCGGACGATGGGCCGCGGATCTCGCCGTTGTGGTTCCTGTGGGAGGACGACCGGGTGTGGATCGTCGCTCGACTCGAGGAGCGGTCGTACCCCGAGCGCGTTCGACGCGACCCGGCGACCGCGCTCGCGATCGTCGACTTCGACCCCGCGACGGGACGGGTCGAACACGTCGGTATGCGGGGCGCGGCCTCGCTCGAGCCCTACGACGAGGACCGTGCCGAACGGCTCTTCGCGAAGTACCTGGGACCCCGCCGCGGGGAGTGGCCCGAGGGGTTCGTCGATCTCGATCCCGATCGGTACCGACTCCTCGAGTTCACACCCGAGACGGTCGTCGCGCGGGATCAGTCCTACCCCGCCCCGGAACGGGAGGTGCGTCGTCGTTAGCCGGCGAACTCGTAGAGGTCGTCGCCGACGTGGTGCAGCGAGTCGACGACCTTCCCCTCGTCGCCGGACATCTCCGACCCCTCGACGCGGGCCCGGCCGACCGCGAGCACCTTCCCGTGGGACTCCTCGGCGATCAACACGAGGTCGTCGGGGGAGATGTCGTCGGTGGCTTCGGTGATGCCGGGTCGCATCACGTCGGCGCCGTCGCTGACGAACGAGATCGCGCCGCTGTCGACGGTGACGATCCGCCTGTCGGGATCGTACGCGTTCGCACCCCGAACCGTCAGGAACGGCTCCTCGTCGAAGAAGGCGACCTGGGGCTCGCCGTCGATCAGGACGACCTCCCAGTCGGTCTCTTCGAACTCGACGCGCTCGTAGGTGTCGCCCGTCGGCGAGACGCCCAGCTGCTCGGACAGCATCTCCTCGATCTCGGAGATGGCGTCGCTGCGGAGGTGGTGTCGAGACTTGACCTGCATACCCCCAGAGTGGGTCGGTCGGCGTATAAAACGACCGTTCCCGCGGCCGATCGATCGCGGGATCCCGTCAGTGACGAGCCGTAGCAATCGCTAAGTGGATACGCGCGCTCGTCGGACGTATGTGGTTCTCTCGGAACCGCGACCCGTCGGTCGTCTGTCCCGCCTGCGGCTCCGAGATCCCCCGGTCGCGGGCCCGCGAGTACGACAAGTACGGCGACCGCTGGGATCGCGAGGACAAGCGCTTCGAGTACCTCTGTAAACCCTGTTACGGCGAGCTCTGTCACTACCCGCGGGACGGCCTCGAGGACGCCCTCGTCGAACTCGAGGCCGACTGCCACCCCTGGGAGACGGTCGTCGACCGGTACCTGCAGGCCCTCGAGGAGCGGGACGAACCTCTCGAGGAATCCTAGCGTTTCCGTCCCGACACGACTTTCACCCCGACGTTCGTAGGCCAGCCTATGAGCGACGACGCACAGGCCCAGGCCGGCACGGCCGAGGGCCAGGGTCCGGTCGAGATCTCCGAGGAGGTCGCGCGCCACCTCGAGAACAAACGCGAGGAGCTGTTCGAGAAGTTCGAGATCCGCGACGAGTTCCCCGAGGCAGTGCTCGAGGAGGCCCGCGAGCGCACGGAGGGCGTCCAGGCCGAGATCGAGGACGAAGTCGACGAGCGAGAGGACCTCCGGGAGCTGACGACCTGGACGACCGACCCGATCGACGCCCAGGACTTCGACGACGCCCTCTCGATCGAGGAGCGAGACGACGAGTACGTCCTCTGGGTCCACATCGCCGACGTCACCCACTACGTCCACCCCGACTCCGCGATGTGGGACGAGGCCGTCGAGCGCGCCAACACCGTCTACCTGCCCGGGTACACGATCCACATGCTCCCGCCCGTCCTCGCGGAGACGGTCTGCTCGCTGGTCCCCGACGAGGATCGCCTCGCCCACACCGTCGAGATGCACCTCGACAAGGAGAACCTCTCGTACGAGACCATCGAGATCTACAAGTCCGTCATCCGCTCGGACGAGCGGCTCACCTATACCCAGGCCGAGAACCGCCTGGAGGATCCCGACGCGCCGTTACACGAGGAGAACGTCCTCGTCCACGAGGTCGCCGATCGGATGCACGAACAGCGCAAGGAAGACGGCTCGCTCGTCCTGAACCCCGCCCGTGACCGCGCCCACACGATCATCGAGGAGTGCATGCTGAAGGCCAACAAGGCCGTCACGCACACGCTGATGTGGGACCGCGGCGTCGAGGCGATGTACCGCGTCCACCCCCAGCCCAGTCCCGACGAGTGGTCCGAGGCGCTGCGGGAGATCCAGGACCTCGAAGGCGTCTCGATCCCCGGCGACAAGTGGGACGACCCCCGAAAGGCGGTCAACGCTACTCTCGAGGAGGCGCCCGGCCGCCAGCTCGACAAGATCCAGTGGGCGGTCATGAAGGTGATGCCCCGCGCGAAGTACATGAACGACCCCTTCGGCGGCCACCACGCGCTGAACTTCGAGATCTACGGCCACTTCACCAGTCCGATCCGACGCCTGTCGGACCTGATCAACCACTGGATCGTCTACAAGAACGACGTCCCGGAGAACCTCGTCGAGCTCTGTGATCGCGCCAGCGACAAGCAAAAGGACGCCGAGCAGTGCGAACGCGAGTACAAACAGTTCCTCCAGGAGGTCGGCCTCGACCCCGCGGCCGTCAACAACCGCGGCATCGAAGTGGTCGAGGAGGCGTAGCTACACCCCCGCTCCGTCTCGAGGTCGACCGACGCGTCCTGAACGGGTGGCGACTGGCGGTTCGATGTGGTGCTAGCCCGATACTCACGAACTGAGAACCTGACAAGATATTTTATTGAATAATATATAAGTACGACTGGAGTCTGGACCCCTGTCACACGCTCCAGGACTCCCTTTTCCCCGGTGGGCGTTCGGAGAGCGGTGTGTCCCGCGTCGGGCGGAACTCGCGAACGGCCGATGCGTCCGGCGGCGACTACTCGATGTCGATTCGGTGGTCGTCCTCGCCGTCGTCGGCGACCGGCAGTCGGACCTCGAGGACGCCGTTGTGGTATGTCGCCGAGATTTCGGCCTCGTCGACGGCCGCCGCGATCGGGACCTGTCTGGCGACCCGTCGGGAGCGACGCGCCCGGTAGCTATCCGACCCCTCTTCGGCGTCGGCGTGAGCGCGGACCGACAGCACGCCGTCGCGGAAGGAGAGGTCGATGTCGGCCTTCTCGAAGCCGGGCAGGTCCATCACGAAGACGTACTCGTCGTCCATCTCTTCCAGGTTCGCTACTCCGTGGTCCATCGCGGTCGAGTCGGCGGCGTCGCTCCCCTCGAGCGCCGGCCGAGCGAACTCGCGGTCGTCGACCGGGAACTCCGCATCCCAGCTCGAGCGGAACTGGTCGAACATGCGGTCCATCTCGCGGAACATGCGGTTCATTTCGTCGAAGGATCTCATAACTGATCGAGATATACAGGACTCAGTTAATAATAAAGATTGCGAGAACAGCGGTAGCACGCCGCTACAGTGCCAGATCGCGGGCGTCGATGTCGTCGACGCAGTCCTGCTCGTCGCCGAGTTCCTCGCAGGCCTCCCGGAGCAGTCCGTCCAGAATTTCGGGCGTCGTCGGGTGGTAGGCTCGCTTGGGCACCTCGCGGACGTCGACTTTCATCTCGACGAGCACCTGCATCGTCTTGGCCATCACGTCGGCGTGGAGGTGCAGTCCCTGGAACCCCAGCACCGTTCCGCCGTCGGCGTCGACGACGAGCGTCGCCCGCCCCTCGGGGTGGCCCTTCGTCTTAAAGACGCCGTCGTCGCTCGCCTCGCGGGTGACGACGATCGTCTCCATCTCCGTGTCGGCCGCGGTCTCGGGCGTGTGGCCGATGCGGGCGAACGGGTACGTCCCCAGCCCGGAGAAGATCACGTGGTGGGGAACGTTCGCGTACGGCTCGCACTCCTCCCCGCGGGCGTGGCTGACGACGTTCTGGGCGGCCGCAAAGCCCTGTTCCTTGGCGACGTGGAGGATCGGCTCGCGACCGTTCGCGTCGCCGACGACGAAGACGCGGTCGTCGTCGTCCGCCTGCATCGTCGACCCCACCCACCCTTCGTCGGGCTCGAGCCGGGTCTCCTCGAGTCCCAGCCCGTCGAGGTTCGGCCGTCGACCGGTAAAGCAGTAGAGGTGGTCGGCCTCGAGCACGCGCTGTTCGCCGTCCTGCTCGGCGTACAGCCGGACCCCGCCGTCGTCGGTCCGCTCGAGCCGTCGTTCGTCGGTATTGGTCAGCACTTCGATACCGAACTCCTCGCGGTAGAGCTCGAGGATCGTCTCGCCGTACGCGGGCTCGAACTCGTCGAGGGGGTGGTCGTCGTGTTCGATGACGGTGAGATCGACGTCGCCGACCTCGCTGAGGTAGGGCGCTAGCTCGAGGCCGACGTAGCCAAAGCCCATAACGATCCCCGAGTCGGGAAACGCGGTCGCGTCGAGGACGTCGGCGCTGCCCGAAAAGTCGACCTCGTCGATCCCCGGCAGGTCCGGAACGTCGAGCGTCGACCCCGTCGCGACGACGACGTAGTCGGGGTCGATCCGCCGACCGTCGACCTCGAGGACGCGGTCGTCGACGAACCGCGCGGGCTCGCGGAGGAACTCGACGTTCTCGCGCTCGGCGAGGTCGTGAACGTGCTCGCGGCGGTGCTCGGCGAACCCCGAGATGTGCTCGTCCTTGCGGGCGACGACGGCCTCGGGATCGACCTCGGGGACGCCCTCGAGGCGGTCGTCGTGGCGCGCCTGGAACCGGTGGTCGGCCGCCGACAGAACCTCCTTCGAGGGCATACAGCCCCGCAGAATACAGAGCCCGCCGCCGGGGTCGCCGTCGTCGATCAGCGTCAGTTCGAGCTCCGATAACTCCTCGGCCCGCTCGAGCAACCCGTCGGCGACGGCGACGCCCGCGCTCCCGTACGCTCCGACGATCGCGACGTGAACCATACTCGAGGTACGGACGACGGGCAAAAAGAGATTCTGCAGGCCGACCTTACCGTGAGATTCCGCCTTCGTCCTCGGCGACGACCGCCTCGACCTCCTCGCGGGTGACCAGGGCGACGTCGCCGGGGATCGTCCGCTTCAGTGCGGCCGTCGCCGCGGCGTACTCGAGGGCGGTCGCCACGTCCTCGCCCTCGAGTCGGCGAGCGAGGAAAGCCCCCGAGAAGGCGTCGCCGGTGCCGATCGGGTCGAGCGTCTCGGTCTCGTAACTGGGCTGTTCGACGACCGTGCCGTCGTTCCAGGCGAGGGCACCCTCTGCGCCGCGGGTGACGATGACGGTCTCGAACCCGAACGTATCGGCCAGCTCCTCAGCCAGCTCGTCGGCCTCGCCCTCGAGATCGAGCACGTTCCGTGCGTCCCGGGCCGCGACGACGAGCACGTCGATCGACGGGAACAGCTCCCGCAGACACTCTTTGGCTTCCTCGGGCGACCAGAGTTTCGCCCGGTAGTTGAGGTCGAAGGCGGTCTTCGTCCCGCTCTCGGCAGCCGTCTCGAGCAACTCGGCGGTCGTCTCCTGCAGCGTTCCCGACAGCGCGGGCGTGATCCCGGTCGTGAAGAAGAGTTCGGCGTCCTCGATCAGCGCCGTGTCGATCTCGGCGGTTTCGGCGGTCGTGACCGCGGCGTCGCTCCGGTCGTAGACGACGTTCGTCCCGCGGGGTTTGCCGCCGTGTTCGAGATAGTACGTTCCCTGTCGGCCCTCGTCACTCCAGACGATCTCGGTGTCGATGCCGTAGCGCTCGAGTTCGCCGACGACGCGCCGACCCAGCGGCGAGTCCGGCAGCTTCGAGGCCCAGGTCGCCGACGCCGACCCGAGCCGCTGGGCCGCGATGGCGACGTTGCTCTCGGCGCCCGCGGCGCGGACCTCGAACTCGGTCGCCTCCTCGAGCCGTCGCTGATCGGGCGGCGAGAGCCGTAGCATCGTCTCGCCGAAGGTGACGATCTCGCTCACTCTACCGCCCTCCGATCGCTCCCGTCGGTACTCGCTGATGTGCTCATGTGCGGGTGATCGATCGGCTGCGGTTAAGGTGTGTCGTTCGACGCTACGGCAGGTCGGGCGACCGCGAGACGACGGCACCCTCCTCGCGGCGCTCGAGATCGACCTCCCGACCGAACGCCTCGAGCAGCGCCCGGCTGGTTTCGACGTGGTCGGTCACCCGGGGGACCCGAACCCGTCCCCCCGCGAGCGCGAGAAAGAGCAGAAGCTGGTCGCCCATGTGGCGGTCGACGGCCGCGTCCCCCTCGAGGAACCGGTTTGCCGCGTCGGCCGCGTCCTCGCCGACTCGCTCCGCGGGTTTGCCCCGCTCGCCCAGCGTGCCGAACCCGGCGATCCCCGTTCCGTGGTCGACCCTGATCACCAGCGCGGAGCCCGGCGACGGGCTCTCGGCGGTTCGCTCCTGGCGCTCGAGCACCGCGAGCTGATCGTCCTCGTCGCTCCCGTCGTCGGCGTTTCGACCAGCACCCGCGAGATCGAGTCGCTCGAGGGCGCCCTCGAGCTGACGGTGAGCGACGTCCCGATCCGCGAGCGACGCGGATTCGGTCGAGTACAGCCGCACTCCCTCGAGGTCGCCCCGCCGTTCGAGCGCCAGGGGCTCGAGACTCGAGGGGGCGATCCGCAGCGTCGCGCGACCCCCGCCGTCGGGGTAGAACCCGCGACGATCGACCTCGCAGGACGCCACGAGCCCGTGCACTCCGAGCAGGGGGAGCTTGACCTGCCGGAAGTACTCGAGGGGCGGCGACCACTCGACGTCGGTTCCGCCCGTCGCGGTGACCGACAGCGGCGCCTCGAGGACCGTCGCCAGCGGCAGCAGGGCGTCGAACAGCAGCGTCACGCTCCCGGCCGTACCGATATCGACGGCGTAGGACCCGCCCTCGAGTCCGCCCGCGCCCACCCCTTCGGGGTCGAATTCGACTGTCTCGGCGCCGAGTTCGGCGCTCGACACCTCGGCGTCGCAGACCTCGGCCATCGTCTCGAGGACGGCCAGATGCTGGTTCGCCAGTCCCGGATTCGGTCGGTCGCCGCGGACGTTCTCCAGCCGAACGGGCTCGTCCTCGAGGACGGACAGGGTGAGGGCGCTCCGGAGGAACTGTCCGCCCGCGCTCGAGCCGTCGAGTTCGCGCATGGGTCGGGGTACGGGCTCGAGTCACCTACCGTTGCCGAACGAAAGGAGCGTCCTGGTACCGTTCGAGCCGCCGTTTAGAGCCGCTGGACCGTGTTCAGCGCGTTGATGCGTCCGGCGCCGAACTCCGAACTGCTCCGCCCCTCGGCGAGCTCCGCGCCGTGGGCGATCTCGTTCTCGACCTGGTCGGCGTTCATGTCGGGCTCGAGTTCGCGGACGAGCCCGACCAGGCCGGCGACCTGGGGTGCGGCCATCGAGGTGCCCGCCTTCCAGCCGTACCCTCCGTTCGGAACGGTCGAGTAGACGAGGTCGTCTGGGATGGTTGTTTCCTCGAGTGTCGAACGTGCGCCGCCGGGCGCCCCAACCTCGATCGCGTTCGTCCCGTAGTTCGAGTAAAATGATAGGTTGTCTCCGGGGCCACTCGCGGAGACAGTCATCGCCCCTTGCACAGTCCCCGGGAGGTAGTGCCAGTTGTCGTAGATCACGTCGACCACCTCGCCATCTTCGTCGGTAATCTCCCACGGGGACTGCCCCTGCTGCAGGTTCACCACGTCGTTCCCGGCCGCTGTCGTCGAGAGCGTCCCGCGTCGGGCGACGCTCTGCATCACTTGCTGGACCGCGACGCGGAGCCCCTCGCTGTTCGCCTCGGCGGGCTGGGGAGTGGCGCCGAGGCTGTAGTTCGCGACGTCAGCGCCGATTTCGGCAGCGTACTCTGCGCCGACGAGGATATCGGCGAACGAACTGCTGTTGGGGCCGAGAACTCGCACAGAGACGATCTCCGCATCGGGAGCAGTCCCCGTTACACCCTCCGCGCCGGATGCTGCCGCAATTCCCGCGACATGCGTGCCGTGAGTGCCAGTATCCCCCTCGTGTTCGGATATCTGACCGCCCTCGACCACCGAAACGCTCAGCTCCTCGTTGAAGTTCCCCTCGAGATCCGGGTGCGTGCCGTCGACGCCGGTGTCGGCGACGACGATCCGGGAGCCCTCGCCGGTGGCGTAGTCGTGGGCCTCGAAGGTGTCGGTGATCTCCTTGTCCCACTGCAGGTCGGTAAACGCCGCGTCGTCGGTCGTCTGTGGTTCGGCGCTCTCGACGGGGTCCGCGAAGTCGACCTCGAAGTTCTCCGTGACACCGCTGACGCCCGACACCGACTCGAGGTCGCCCTCGGCGTCGGCCGGCCCGGTGACGATCGAGACCGATCCGCCCGCGAGCTCGCGGGTGACCGCAAAGCCGGCGTCCTCGAGTCGTCCACTCGAACCGCCCGTAACGACGTACGTCGTCCCCGAACTGGCGCTTCCCGAACCGAGCGCCCCGATCGACAGTCCCGCCGCGGTGATTCCTTGCAGTACCCGCCGCCGAGTTTTTGTATAGTTTTTCATAGCAGCAGCAAAGTCGATCATGATTAGTAATGTAGTCGTTGTGGAACCGGTGATCGACAGGGGATAACCTATCGGTTGGAAGGATCGAATTTTGGAAAAATTCCCGCCGGGCGGTCGTGGTCGTCGGGAGTCGGCCTCCTCACAGGGACTGACCCGCGGACGGCGCTACCGTGAACCGCGACGGTGCGACGCGCGATCGGTCTCGAGGCGGTCGCGCTCGGGCGCACCCATTCCGATGAAGAATCCGAGGTACAGGCAGAGTACCGCCAGCCACCCGACAACTATGAGAACAACACTCATTTTTCAACGAGATTTACTTTCCTGCAGGTGGATAAATGCTTTCTGCCCGAGGGGTCGCTCGCGCGCCGATTCGGACCGCGAGGATCGGGCGGCACCTGACTCGCGAAGCCGGCTCGAGGCGATCCCGGACCGTTCCGCGCTGCGATCGCGAGCGGTCCTACCCGCGGTGGCCGGGGTAGTCCCGTTCGAACCGGTCCTCGATCTCGCCGTCCTCGAGGCGGACGATCACTGGTCGACCGTGTGGACAGTTGTAGGGATTCTCGCAGTCGTCGAGCGCCGAGAGCAGGTCGACGACCGACCCCTCGGTCAGCGAGGTGTTACCCGTGATCGAGGGGTGACACGCGAGGTCGCCGAGGAACTCGTCGGCCAGCGCGTCGATCGTCTCCGCGCCGGCCTCGCGGTCGCCCTCGACGAACGAGGTGAGGACGTCCCGGAGTCGGGGGGGCTCGAGGGTCTCCTCGAGGACGGCGGGGACGGTCGTCACGGCGACGGTGCGGTCGTCGACGCGGTTCGCGTGGAAGCCGAGCCGAGCGAGGGCCTCCCGGTAGCTCTCGAAGGCCTCGGCCTCCGCGGCGGTGAGCTCGAGTTCGACGGGCGAGGCCAGCGACTGGGCCGCGGGGTCGTCGGCGAAGGCCTCCCGCAGGCGCTCGTAGTTGACCCGTTCGTCGGCGGCGTGCTGGTCGACGAGGACGAGCCCGTCGGGGGCCTCGCAGACGAGGTAGGTGTCGGCGTACTGGCCCAGCACCCGCAGCGCGGGCAGCGTCTCGAACTCCGAGCCCTCGCCGTTGGCGGTCTCGCCCGCGAGCGTCCGCTGCTCGGTGGGGCCCGAGAACCGACGCTCGCGGTCGTCGTGTGCCCCGGGAGCGACGGCGTCCTCGGGTTCCGTCGGCTCGTCGTCCGGGTCGGGAGCCGTTTCGGGATCGGTCGCGGTCCGCTCCTCGACGCTGCGGGCCCCGCGGGGAGCGTCCGCGTTCGACTCCGGGACGGCGTCGCGCTCCTCGACTCGAGGGGTCGGATCGTCGCTCGGCGGCGTTGACTCGGCCTCCGTCCCGAGATTGCCCGGCACCGTTGAGTTCGGTTCGGATTCCGCTCCGGCGTCGCCGGGCTCCGATAGCTCCGTCGCGGAATCCGGATCGGTCGTCCGTCCTCGAGGGTCCGTCGGCTCTCCCTCCTCGATGGACGAGTCCGTGGTCGCGGGTCGACCCGTCGATCCCCCGTTCCCGCCGGGCTCGAGCCGGGTCTCCTCGGGCGCCGACCGACCCCGGGGGGCCCGCGAGCGCAGCAGGCCGTGCTCGAGCAGCGCCGACTCGACGGCCGAATCGACCTGCCGGCGCACGGCGTCGTCGTCGCCGAAGCGAACCTCCCGCTTGCGGGGGTGGACGTTGACGTCGACGGCGTCGCCCGGAACCTCGAGAAAGAGCGCGACGAAGGGGTAGCGGTCGCCGCCGAGCTGGGTCCCGTAGGCGCCCATGATCCCCTCGCGGACGGCGTCGGCCGAGACGGCCCGGCCGTTGACGTAGGTCGCGAGGTACTCCCGGCTCGAGCGGTTCGTCTCCGGGTGCGAGACCAGCCCGGTGATCGACTCGACCGGTCCGACGGGGAGCTCGTCGCCGTCGGCCTCAACGGGGATCATCGACGAGGCGACCTCGCGGCCGTACACCGCCAGGGCGGCCGCCTGCAGGTCGCCCTGTCCGGTCGTCGAGAAGACCTCGCGGCCGTCGTGGGTCAGCGAGACCGCGACGTCGGGGTTAGCGAGCGCGTAGCGGGTCACGACCCGGTTAACGTGGGCGAACTCGGTCGCGGTCGTCTTGAGGAACTTCCGGCGCGCGGGGGTGTTGTAGAAGAGGTCCGCGACCTCGACGACGGTTCCGGCGGGACAGCCCGTCGGTTCGACCGAGACGACCTCGCCGCCCTCGTAGACGAGTTCGGTGCCGACCCCGTCGCCTCCCTGCGGACGGCTCCGGATGGTCAGCTTCGAGACCGAGCCGATGGTGTGGAGGGCCTCGCCCCGGAAGCCCAGCGTGGCGACGCCGGACTCGAGGTCCTCGAGGCCGTCGATCTTGCTCGTGGTGTGCTGGCGGACCGCGGCCCGGAGGTCGGCCTCGCCCATCCCGTCGCCGTCGTCGGCGACCCGGATCAGCTCGGTCCCGCCGTCCTCGACGGTGACGTCGACGCTGTCGGCGCCGGCGTCGAGGCTGTTCTCGACGAGTTCCTTGACGGCGCTGGCGGGTCGTTCGACGACCTCGCCGGCGGCGATCCGGGCGACGGTGTCCTCGTCGAGCCGGCGGATCTCGGTCGCGTCGGTGGTGGTGTCGTCGCTCATGGGTTCGGTTCGATCGGCGGTCGCCCGAGGCGTCGGGCGCTCCCGCGGAACATACCGTTCGTACTCAGAGCGGGCGGTTAGGTCTTACGCGTCCGCCGACCACCGCGAAGTATATTCCGTGGAATTATTAGAGAATTAATACGTTCGTTTTTACTCACTGTATCGACAAGTTCCGGGCGATGGACCCGAGGGAAGCACGGATACTCCGGCTGCTCACGGACGCGACAAACAGAGCGGTCGTTTCGATGCTGAACGGGGCGACGGAGCCGATCCCCGCGACGGCGATCGCGGAGCGACTCGTCGAGCGGGAAGCGACGCCGATCCCGCCAGCCGGCGAGGATCTACTCGAGCGGACGCTCGTCTCGTTGCACCACGACCGGCTGCCCCGTCTCGAGGAGGCCGGCCTGCTCGAGTACGACCGCGACGACCGAACCGTCACCGGAACAGGGTACATCGTCGCCCCCGAGTGGGACGGGATCGACGCGCTCGACGAGTTGCTCTCGGGGTTTCGCGTCGGGTCGGCGGCCGACGAGGGAGACGTCGGGATCCTCGAGGGTCGCGAGGACGTCGCCGCGTACGGACGCGAGCTGATCGACGGGGCCGACGACGAGCTGTTCGTGCTCGCCGCCGCCGCGGTCCTCGACGACGGCTTCTTCCAGCCCGCGAGCGACGCCCTCGCTCGCGGCGTCGACCTCCGCATCGGAACGGAACGCGAAGCCGCCAGGACCGTCCTCCGGAACCGGCTCCCGGAGGCGACGGTCTGGGAACCGCACTCGCACCGACCGGCCGACCCCTCGAGCCGTCCGGGCGTCAGTCGCCTCGTGGTTGCGGATCGGGAGGCGGTCGTCGTCGGGCTCTCGAGCGGGACGGCGGACGGGGCGGAGACTGAGCTCGGACTGGTTGGCGAGGGGACGGCCAACCCGCTGGTCGTTCTGGTCCGCGAACTGCTCGGTCCCCGGCTTGACCGCCCCGATCACTGGGGCGAGGCGTTCCCGACGACGCGTTCCTCCGATCCGTGACTCGAGTCGACCGCGGGGAGCATCACGTCCGCGGCGCGGGCGGCCGTCTGACGGCAGCTTCCGGGGCCGGGCTTTTCCATTCGGCCGCCGTCCGTCCGGTATGGATCCGCGACGGGGTGGCTCCCTCGCTCGAGACGCCGCGAGCGTGATCCGCGAGCACGACGTGCCGTTCATGGCCGGCAGCATCGCCCACGCCGCCTTCCTCTCGCTGCTCCCCCTGCTCCTCCTGTTGCTCGTCGTCGTCGGCGCGGTCGGCAACGACCACCTGACCGAGCAGATCACGCTGCTGGCTCGCGATCACCTCAGCCCAGCTGGCGAGGGGCTGGTGTTCGAGGCCCTGACCAACGCCTCCGAGCGCGCCGGCGCGTCGCTCATCGGTGTCGCCTCGTTGCTGTGGGGAATGCTCCGGGTCTTCCGCGGGCTCAACACCGCGTTCGACGAACTATACGGTGGCACGGAGACCTCGTTCGGGGAGAAGTTGCTCGAGGGCGTCGTCGTCTTCGGCGCCATCCTGATCGCGACCGTCGGCACCGGAGCCACCGCGGCGGCGCTGGCGACGGTCGATCACGCGATCGTCGAGGCGGGCTCCCCGCTGGCGCTGCTTGCCGGCCTCTCGATCGCCTTCTACCCGATGTACTACCTCTTTCCCGATCCCGACGTCGGGGTTCGCGAGGCCCTTCCCGGGACGGTCGTCGCCGCCGCGGGCTGGGTCCTGCTCGAGGGCGTCTTCGGGATCTACGCCGGGCTCGTCGACACCGTCGGCACCTACGAGACCCTCGGCGCGGTCATCCTGTTGCTCGTCTGGCTCTACGGCAACGCCCTCGTCCTGCTCGTCGGCGCGTCGATCAACGTCGTGGTCGGCGACCACCACACCGACGGCACGGACCGCGACGCCGCCGACGAGGCGGACGCGACGGAAGGCGTTCGCGTGTGATTTCCGGCACTACGCGATCCGCCGAGCGCCGCCCAACCGCTCGGCGTACCCCCGTAGCCCGTCGGGCTCGAGCGGCTTAACTGCGTAGGCGTCCGCCGCTTTGGACTCGGTGCGGAGCGTTTCCGCCTCGAGGTGCGATCCCGCCAGAACGACCACCGGCACGTCGGCCACCCGCTCGTCGCTGCGCAGTTCGGCCAACACCTCCCGGCCGTCTTTCCGCGGCAGGTACCAGTCCAGAAGGACCAGATCCGGACGCGGAGCGTCGGTATACTCGCCGCGTCGCCGGAGGAATCGCAGCGCTTCGACCCCGTCACCCACGACGTGTCGGTCGCTCTCGATCCCCGCTTCGTTCAGCATCTCCACCGTGTACCGGACGTCGGCCGGATTGTCGTCGACTATCAGTAGGTTTCGTACCACCCATTCCACCTCCTACAATCACAGACAATCCAGTAGCTAATAAATGTATTTCAATATCTCTGAGTGTGTACTGATGGTACTAGCCGATAGATTATAAATTTAATAAGATAACAGAGCCGTGAGGAGCGAGACCGATCCCGAGCGTTACTCCTCGAGGCGCCGTTGCCACTCTCGGACCTTCGAGAGCAGTTCGACGGGCGGGGTCTCGTTGACGTCGACGTCCGCGAGGTCCTCGAGGACGCGTTCGGTCTCGGGGTCGAGCGTCGATTTCGGATCGTCGCCCTCCGCTGTCGGTCGCTCGCCGCCGTCCGCGTTCGCGGGGCCGCGGAACTGTCCGCTCGAGACGTCGAACACCGTCTGGACGGGTTCGTTCGACGCCCCGCCCTTGGCCTCGATGGCCTTCTCCTCGCGCAGGCGCTCGAGAACGTCTCTCGAGCGATCGACGACGGGGTCGGGAACGCCCGCCAGGTCGGCGACGTGGATCCCGTAGCTGCGGTCCGTGGGGCCGTCCCGTACCGTCCGCAGGAAGGTGACCTCGCCGTCGCGCTCGTCCGCAGCGACGTGGACGTTGGCCACCCGGGGCAGTTTTTCGGCGAGCCCGGTCAGCTCGTGGTAGTGGGTGGCAAAGAGCGTCTTCGCCCGCACCTCGTTGTGGAGGTACTCCGTGGCGGCCCAGGCGATCGAGATCCCGTCGTAGGTCGCCGTCCCGCGGCCGACCTCGTCCAGAATAACGAGTGACTCCTCGGTCGCGGTGTGGAGGATGTTCGAGAGCTCGCTCATCTCGACCATGAAGGTCGACCGCCCCTGCGCGAGTTCGTCGAGCGCCCCCACGCGGGTGAAGATGCCGTCGACCAGCCCGATCTCCGCGTCCTTCGCGGGGACGAAGCTGCCGATCTGGGCCAGCAGCACGATCGCGGCGACCTGGCGCATGTACGTCGACTTCCCCGACATGTTGGGGCCGGTGACGACGAGGAAGTCCCGCTCCTCGTCCAGACGGACGTCGTTTGGGACGAACTCGGTCGTCTGTTCGACGACGGGGTGGCGGCCCTGTTCGATCTCGAGGCGATCGTCCCGGCGGAGATCGGGCTCGACCCAGCGGTTCTCCGCGGCGTGGGTCGCCAGGCTCGCCAGCGCGTCGACGGTCGCCAGCGCCCGACCGACGTCCTGCAGGAGCTCCGCCCGCGTGGCGACCTCGTCGCGAAGCTCCTCGAACAGCTCGTACTCGAGCTCGCCGCGGCGCTCCTCCAGTCGCAGGACCTCGCGTTCTTTCTCCTCGAGCTCGTCGGTCGTAAAGCGCTTGGAGTTTTTCAGCGTCTTGATCTGCTCGTAGTGGCCGGGAACTCCGTCGGCCGCCGACTTCCCGACCTGGATGTAGTACCCGTCGGTCTTGTTCCGATCGACGGTCACGTGGCTCAGGCCGTGCTGGCGTTTCTCGCGCTCCGCGAGGGTGTCGAGCCACTCCCGGACCTCCTCGTGGCGCTCGATCACCCCGTCGAGCTCGTCGTCGTACCCCTCTCGGAACAGCTCCCCCTGGGTCACCGTCGAGGGCGGGTCCTCGACGATCGCGTCCTCGAGCTCCGAGCGCAACTCGCGGGCGTCCTCGCGATCCGGGCGCTTGAGGACGTCGACCAGCGGCGAGTCGGCCAGGTCGGGGTTCGAACCGACGGCGTCGGCGACCGCCGGCAGCACCGAAAGCGTCTCGCGGACCGCGACCAGATCCCGCGCGTCGGCGCTGCCGTGGCTGGCCTTCGAGGCCAGCCGCGCCAGGTCGTAGGCCTCGCCCAGCGCGTCCTGAATCTCGTCGCGGGCCAGCGCGGCCGTCGACAGCGCGGCGACGCTCTCCTGGCGGCGCTCGAGGTCCGCGAGCGACCGACGAGGGCGCTGGAGCCACTCCTTGAGCAGTCGCCCGCCGGCGCTGGTCGCGGTGTGATCGATCGTCGCGAACAGCGACCCCTCTCGCTCGCCCTGCATGGTTTCGGTCAGCTCGAGGTTGCGCTGGGTGGTCGCGTCGAGCGTGACGTGGTCGTCGCCGCGGTGAGCCTGAATGCGGGTCATCGAGGCGAGCACGCCGGCGCCGGTCTCCTCGACGTAGTCGAGCACGGCGCCCGCGGCCGCGACGGCGGGCTCGCCGACGCCGAGGCGGTCGACGCGCTCGCCGAACTGCTCGCGGACGGCGTGGTCCGCCCGCCTGGGCGCGAACGCCTCGGTCTCGTGGAGGGTCAGCGTCGCCTTGAGGCGCTCGCGAACCAGCCCGAGCAGGTCGTCGTCGGCCCGGACCTCGGGACCCGGCAACACCTCGACGGGATCGAACCGGTACAGCTCCGTCAGCGCCTCGTCGGTGTCGTCGGCCTCCGCGACGAGGAATCGCCCGGTGGTCACGTCGGCGAACGCGAGGCCGTAGCCGGGATCGTCGCCGCGGGCGCTCGAGTCGGCGACGATCGCGGCCAGGTACTGGGCGTCGGCGTCGCTGGTCTCGAGCAGGGTCCCGGGGGTGACCACGCGGACGATCTCGCGTGCGTGGCCCGAATCGGTCTCGTACTGGTCAGCGACGGCGACCCGGTAGCCGCGCTCGACCAGGGCCTTGAGGTAGGGCGTCAGGTCGTCGACGGGGACGCCCGCCATCGGGTACGACGAGCCGTGGGAGGACTTCTGGGACACCTTCAGCTCGAGCTCGTCGGCGACGATCTCGGCGTCCTCGGCGAAGAACTCGTAGAAGTCCCCGCACTGCATCGTCAGCAGGTCGGCGTCGGTCTCCTCCTTGAGCGAGAGAAACTCCCCGACGATCCCCGTCGCCTCTGTCATAGGCGGAGCCTGGCGTTCCATCGCAAAAACCCTGCGGGATCCGCACCGAAAGTGAACGGGCGGGGCCGACAGGCGACCGCGCGTCGATCACCGCGGGACGGCGGCTACCGGCTCGTCCCTCCCGACCGATTTGAAGATCGATCGCTCGAGCGACCGACTTCTCGTCGACTTCTGTTCGACAGTATCAGAACAGCAGCCCGCCGATCGGGACGTCCTTCTCACGGTCGGGCTCGACGAGAATCGGATACCCTTCGTCGCCGGGGACGCCGACCGTCAGCGCCTCCGATTTGAAGCCGGCGATCCGGACGGAGCCGAGATTCGTCGCGCACAGCACCTGCCGCCCCTCGAGTTCGTCGGGATCGTAGTGGTGATCGAGCTGTGCCGCCGACTGGATCTGTCCGCCCTCGTCGCCGAGGTCGATCCACAGCTTGGTCATCTTCGGTTTGTTCGCCTCCGGGAACGACTCGGCCTCAAGCACTTCGCCGACCCGAATCTCGACGTCGAACGGACTCTCGACCATACCGCGACGGCGGCTCGCGCTCGCATAGTTCTAGGGCCGACGGCAGTATCCGCCGCCCCGACTCACTTGAGCCGATCGCACAGCTCGAGGGTCCGTTCGGTCAGCGTCTCCGCGTCGGCCGCGAGGAGCTTCAGCGTCGCTTCCCGCCCGATCTCGGCGCGATCGATCACCGCGACGGGCGGCGTCTCCCGGTCGGCGAAGACGTCTTCCTCCGAGCCGTTCTCGGCGACGGCCCAGTCTAGCTCCTCGAGCGCGTCCTCGACCTCGTCGTCGAACCGACAGTTCACCGCGAACCGCAGCTCCGGCGCGGACTCGCGGGCCGCCAGCAGGACGGCGGCGAGGTGCGTCGAGGCGCCGAAGCGAATCCCTCGGTTCGGCCGGACCCCCTCGAGCGTGCGCGCGATCCGCCCCTCGACGGCGGCCGTCTCGGCCGCTGATTCGGCGTAGGGGGTCGCGCCGACGACGTTCATCCCGACCTCGGGGACGAGCCGGGAGACGTCGCGGTCGACGAGTCGGTCGACGATCCCCCGGACCGCTTCCGCGGTCGGCTCGCGGGCCGCCGCGTTCCGCAGGTCGACGGCGTGGTCGACCGCGCCCGGCCCCTCGCCGACGTCGTAGTGGTACCGGACCGCCCGCTCGAGAAAGTCGGTCGCGCCCTCGACGGCCGACTCGAGGCGCTCCCCCGTCGCCAGCCGGGCGGCGATCGCCGCGGCCAGCGTACAGCCCGAGCCGTGGGTCGCCTCGGTATCGACTCGCGGGTGGTCGAACGTCTCGACACTGTTGGGCGTGACGAGTCTGTCCTGGACCGACTCGCCGGGGACGTGGCCGCCCTTGACGAGCACGGCGTCGACGCCGGTCTCGAGGATCGCCTCGCCGGCCTCGCGGGCGCTCGCCCCGTCGGTCACTTCGACTCCCGACAGCACTTCGGCCTCGTCGGCGTTCGGCGTCGCGAGCGTCGCCTCGGCGAGCAGGTCCTCGTAGGCGCGCTCGGCCTCGGGCTCGAGCAGGCGATCCCCCGAGGTCGCGACCATCACGGGGTCGACGACCAGCGGGAACTCGAACGCGGGAGCGCGGTCGGCGACCAGCCGGACGATCTCGGTCGTCGCGAGCATCCCCGTCTTCGCCGCGCCGACCGCGAAATCGTCGACGACCGCGTCGATCTGGGCCTCGACCTCCGCGGGCGGGAGCGCGAACGAGGACTCGACCCCGCGGGTGTGCTGGGCGGTGACGGCGGTGATCGCCGAGGTCCCGAAGACGCCGTGGGCGGTCATCGTCGCCAGGTCGGCCTGGATCCCGGCGCCGCCGCCGGAGTCGCTGCCCGCGATCGTCAGCGCCACGGGACGGGAGTCGGGTGCTGGGGTTCTCATACCCGAGGCTATCGCACGGTTGTACTAAGCGGTAGTGGTCGGCGCGGCGATCGTCAGCGAGTGGCGCTCTCGGCCAGCCTCGCATGTGCGTCCCAGGAGGGGTCGACCCGCGGGTGCTCGAGAACGTCGCCGTCGACGACGACCGTTCCGCCCGCTCTCGGGTCCGCGTCGACCCGCCCGATCTCGGCGACGACGGTGCCTCGGTCCTCGAGCGCCTCGCGGACCGCGCCGACGCCGTCGGGGTCGACGGCGAGCAACAGCGAGCCACAACTGGTCGCTGCCCAGGGATCTATCTCGAGGTGCTCGCAGACCTCGGCGACCCCGGGACGCAGCGGGACGGCCTCGCGGTCGATCTCGAAGCGGGCGCCGGCCCCCGCGGCCATCTCGTTCGCTGCCCCCGCGAGCCCACCCTCGGTGACGTCGTGCATCGCCGTCACCGGACCCGCGGCGGCCGCCGTCAGCGCGTCCCGAACGCAGTAGACGTCCTCGAGTCGTTCCTGGGCGTCGGCGATCACGTCGTCGGGAAGCGCGAGTTGCTCGGGGAAGAGTGTGCTCAACAGGCCGACCGATTCGACGGCGGGCCCGGTGGTCAACAGGAGGCGATCCCCCGGTCGCGCGCCGTCGGGGCGGACGATCGCGTCGCGGTCGCCGACACCCATCGCCGTCGCCGCGCCGACCCACGGGTGGGAGGGGTCGGCGTAGCGGGCGGTGTGGCCCGTCACGACCGCGACGCCCAGGTCCGCACACTCCTCGTGGATGGTCTCCCAGACGGTCGCGAACGCCTCGTCGTCCATCGCCTCGGGGAGCGTGAAACAGATCGAGAGGTGGGAGGGCGGAACGCCGCTGACGGCGACGTCGGCCAGGATCAGATCGAGCGCGAACCGGGCGGCGCGCTCGAGGCCCAGCGCCGGGGGGATCGAGACGGGATCGGTCGCCGTTACCAGCGCCCGCCCGCCGATCTCGAGGACGCCGAAGTCGACGCCGTGGCTCGGTCCCAGGACGACGTCCTCGCGGTCGGCGCCGAGATTGGGGGCGATCCGCTCCTCGAAGAACTGCCGATCGATCTTGCCGAGTTCGCTCACGGCCGGAGGATTCGCTTGCGAGCCCTTAGCGATGCTGATCGACGGCGTCGCGTTCGGTCGCCGCGAGTCGCCGGAGAACCGACCGCCGCCGAACGGTACGGCTATCGGCTCTCGAGATCGTCCGTCCGTATGGCCGACGGGGTGATCGCTCGCGCGTCGACCGAGGAGTCCTCGAGGCGGCGCAGTTCCATACGCGGCCGTCACCGTCGTCGGACAGAGTCGCTCGGGTGCCGTAGGTGTGTCTCACCGTCGCTGCCTCAACCCGACGTTCCTTGACCCCGACCGTCGTACCGCGGCGCATGCACGGCACCGGCGTTCCCCTCGCTACGCCCTTCGCGGACGGCGCGATCGATCACGAACGGCTGCGCTCGCTGGTCGCGTGGCTCGAGCGCGCGGGCGTCGACTTCCTCGTCCCCTGCGGCTCGACGGGCGAGGGACCGTCGCTGACGACCGCCGAGCGCGCCGCGGTCGTCGAGACCGTCGCCGACGCGACCGACCTCCCGGTGCTCGCGGGCACCGGCCGGGAAGCCCTCGAGCCGACCCTCGAGACGACCGCGCTCGCCGCGGAGGCGGGCGCCGACGCGGCGCTGGTCGTGACGCCCTCCTACTACGGAACCGACGACGCGGACCTCGCGGCCTACTACCGGGCGCTCGCGGACCGCTCGCCGCTCCCGGTCTACCTCTACAGCGTGCCCAAGTTCACGGACCGCGCCCTCGCGCCCGAACTCGTCGCGGAGCTCGCGAGCCGCGAGAACGTCGCCGGGATCAAGGACTCGAGCGGGAGCCTCGGCTCGGTCCAGCGGCTGGTCGAGCACACCGACGACGACTTCACCGTGCTGGTCGGCAGCGGCAGTATCTACGCAGCCGGGCTCGCGGCGGGAGCCGACGGCGGCGTGCTGGCGGTCGCGAACGTCGTCCCCGAGCGCGCGAGTGCGGTCTTCGGGCTCGACCGCGCGGACCGCACCGACGCGGCCCGCGAGCGAAACGCGGCGTTCGTCGAGCTCAACCACGCCGTCACCGCCAGGTTCGGCGTCCCGGGGGTCAAGGCCGCCCTCGCGATGCGGGACCAGCCCGTCGGCCGCCCGCGGCGTCCGCTCCGCCCGCTCGAGCGCGAGGACGAGGCCGCCCTCGAGTCGATCCTCGAGCGTTCGCTCGAGGAGTAACCGGAACCGATTCCACTCACGACTCGAGTGAACCGCGAGAGGTTACTGACAAGCGTCAAGTTACTCCCCGCGTAATCCCGGGTAGATGGCGTACTCGATCGGTTCAGAAACCGAACGGGAGTTCGACTTCTCGGCCTCTGAACTGACGGGTGCGCTAGGAGATTCGGTTACGGTCCTCCCCCTGCTCGTCGCGCTGGCCGCGACGACCAGCGTTTCGGTACCCCACGTCCTCGTCGGCTTCGGCGTCTTCCAGATCGTCTGGGGGGTGTACTACGGGATGCCGCTGTCGGTCGAGCCGATGAAGGCCCTGATCGGGCTGGCGATCGTCGGCTCCCTCTCGTATCCCGAACTCGCCGCAGCCGGGCTGCTCGCGGGGGTCGTCCTGCTGGCCGTCGGTCGGCTCGGGCTCGTCGGCCGCCTCCAGCGGGTCGTCGGCGAACCCGTCATCCGGGGCGTGCAGTTCGCGGTCGCCCTGCTGTTGCTCGAGTCGGCCGTCGGCCTTTCCCTCGAGAGCCTCCCCGTCGCCGCGGCCGGGCTCGCCGTCGTCGTCGCCCTCGCCCTCGTCGGCTACCGCCAGTCCAGCGTACTCGTCGTCCTGGCGCTCGGCGCCGTCGCGGCCGTCGCGACCGCGGGCGTCCCGACCCCGCGGCTCCCGGAACTCACGCTCTTTCCCGCCGGCGGGCCCGCGTTCACGACCGCGGCCCTCGAGGGTACTATCGCCCAGCTGGGGATGACGATCGGCAACGCGGCGATCGCGACCGCCCTGCTCTGTGGCGACCTCTACGACCGCGACGTCAGCGCCGACGACCTCTCCCAGAGCATGGGCGTCACCTGCCTCGCCGCGATTCCGTTCGGCGGCATCCCGATGTGTCACGGCAGCGGCGGCCTCGCGGGCAAGTACGCCTTCGGCGCCCGCACCGGCGGGGCGAACGTCCTGCTCGGGGTCGGTTACCTCGCGCTCGCGCTGGTCGCCGCCGGCGCCGTCCTCGCCGCCTTTCCGCTGGCGCTGTTGGGGGTCCTGCTGGTCGTCGTCGCCCTCGAGCTGGGTCGCGCGGCCTTCGCTCCCGTCGAGGACGCGCGGGCGCTCGCGCTGGTCGTCGGCGTCGGGGTCGTCGGCCTGGCGGTCAACGTCGGCGTCGCGTTCGTCCTCGGGACCGTCGCCTTCCGGCTGCTCTCCCGCGGAGCGTGATCGGGCTCGCCTCGTCGACCGCGGACCGCAGGCGGTCGACCTTTCCGCTCGGCGTCCGAACGCCGACCCATGACCGCCAGCTGGGAGGCGCTATTCGAGCGAGCCGGGGAGTACGACGTCGACCTCGAGGACGTCCGAGACGCGTTCGACGCGCGAGCGGAGGGCGAGGAATGAGCGAGCGCCGCGACGAGCCCGATCAGACCCGCGTGGTCGCCGATCCAGCGGTCCTCACGGCCGACCTGTTGGTCGGCGGGGCGGCTCGCGAGGCGCTGGATCACGTCCGTCGCCACTCCTGGGTCGAGCTCGTCGCGAGCGACGAGTTGCTCGCGGCGACCGAAGCGCTCGTCGCCGCGCTCGCGGACCCGGAGCTCGCCGCGGCCCACCGGGAGCGACTCGAGGCCGACCGCGTCGCGGTCGACCAGCCCGAGGACGACCACCCCGCGCTGGCCTCCGCGTACCAGGGGGAGGCCGCCCACCTCCTCTCGTACGACGAGCGACTGAACTCCGCGAAGGCGGGGCTCTCGCTCCAGCCCCGCGTCTCGGTCAGCGTCCGGCCCCCGGACGCGTTCGCGGCCCTGTTCGACCCCGAGAGCCTCTACGAGGCGGCCGTCGGCGGCGACTACCCGGGTCCGGACCGGGACCCTCGAGCGTAAGGGAACGCCGAACCGCCGTCAGTCGGGACTCTCCTCGGCGCCGACGTTCTCCCGGCTCTCGAAGGAGGCGGGGTCGGGTTCGATGTTCGCGAACTGGACCGCCCGCACGCCCAGCGTCTCGACGCGCCCGCGGAGGTCCTCGTCGACCAGCTCGCGGCCCTCGAACCGCCGGTGGGCGTTCGGCACCGCGGCCTGGTGGGGCAACACCCAGGCGTCGAGGGCTCGACAGACCACCCGCAGGTGATCGAGCGCGCCCACCGGGAAGCTGCCTCCCGAGACGGCCAGCAGGCCGACGGTCTTGTTCTCGAACTCGTCGAACCCGCAGTAGTCGAGCGCGGTCTTCAGCACCGAGGAGTACGACCCGTGGTACATCGGCGTCCCCAGGAGGACCGAGTCGGCCTCCCGAATCCGGCGCGCGAGCTCCGGGGCGTCACCGGCCTCGTCGTCGTCGGCGTCGAACAGCGGGAGCTCGAGCTCCCGGAGGTCGATCAGTTCTGCGCTCGCGCCGCTCGCCTCGGCCGCGTCCAGGGCGTGTCGCAGCGCCGGCCGGGTGTAGCTCCCTTCACGGAGGCTCCCGACGACGCCGACGACGTGAACCGTCTCGTCGGTCATACGGTGGCGTTCGTCGCGGCGGGATAAAAGGCTCCGCTCGCGCGCCGGTGTCGCTCGAGCGTTCCGACGGCGCCCGGCTCACCGGGGCGAGGACTCGAGGCGGGCGTCGAAGAGCGTCCACGGGTGTTCGGGATCCTCCTCGTCCCCGTCCCCGCCGGCCCCGTCGAGCTCCTCGGGGACGCCCCACCGGTCGACGATCTCGAAGCCGGCGTCCCGAAGCCCCGCGGCCGTCGCCGCCGCGCCGGCGAGATCCCACTCCATCCCGACGCCGCTGTCGAGCCAGTTCGGGTTCGTCCCGCGCCACTCGTCGGTTCCCTCGCACACCAGCGCTCGTCCCCCGGGTTTCAGGACGCGCGCGAACTCGTCGAGGACCGCCGACTGGTCGCCCGTCGGCACGTGGATCAGCGACCAGTAGGCGACCGCGGCGTCGAACGTCGACCGACCGAACGGCAGCGACGTCATCTCCCCCTGGACGAGCGCGGCGTCGGCTTCGCTGTCCGCCGCGAGCGCCAGTTGCGCGCGCGAGAAGTCGAGCCCGACGGCGGTCGTCGACTCGCCCAGTCGCTCGAGGACGGGCGTCCCCTGTCCGCAGCCCGCGTCGAGAACGCGACTCGAGTCGGGCAGCGACTCGAGAAACCGCGCGAGGAGCTCGGTCGCGCGGCCGTCCTCGGATCGGTTCGCGGCGTACGTCTCGGCGAGTTCGTCGTACGATCTGCGAACGGCGTCTCTCTCGAGCATCCGTACACCCTATCGGGGCCGCCGCTGTTCAACCTTTGCCCGGGACGGGATCGGTTCCGCCGGACGTCTCCGCCGGCGTCGCTACCGGCCGGCGTACCAGTCCGCGAACTCGGCGAGCGCCCGGCCGCGGTGGGAGATGGCGTTTTTCTCCTCGGTGTCCATCTCCGCGAACGTCCGTCCGTTGTACTCGAAGATGGGGTCGTAGCCGAACCCGCCCTCGCCGCGGGGCGCGACGAGGGTGCCCGCGACCGATCCCTCGAAGGTCTCCGTGCGCTCCCCGTCGGCGTAGGCCAGCACCGTCCGGAACCGCGCCCGCGTGCTCTGCTCCTCGCTGGCGAGCCGCCAGACGCGTTCGATCCCGAGGGTGTCCTCGACGTACGCGGAGTACGGCCCCGGGAACCCCTCGAGCGCGTCGACGAACAGCCCCGTGTCGTCGACCAGTACCGGCTCCTCGCTGCCCAGCGCTGTGTAGGCCTCCTCGGCCCCGCGGACGACGATCTCCTCGAGCGAGTCGCTTTGCAGTTCCGCGTAGTCGTAGGCGACCTGCTCGACGGTGTCGATCCCCTCGAGGTAGTCCTGTGCCTCCTCGACTTTCCCCACGTTGCTCGTGACGAACCGAACGGTCATACTGGAACCCGTGTCCACCGACGCCAAAGCGTCGTCGGTTGCGCTCCGCGGTCGTGGCCCCCGCGCCGACTGGCTCGCCGCCACAGCAACACTTTCGTCGGTGTACTGATTTACTCGGAGTGTGAGTAATACTGACACCGTCCGGCTCGGCGTAGTCGGACTCGGATTCATGGGACAGACCCACGCGACCAACGCCGAAACCCTCGGCCACGAGGTCGTCGCGGGCGCCGACCTCGTCGAGTCGACCCGCGAGGAGTTCGCCGAGACCTACGGTGCGGCGACCTACGAGGCGTTCGAGGAGCTGTACGACGGCGAGGACCTCGACGCGGTCGCGGTCTCGACGCCCAACGCCTTCCACGAGGAGGCGGTCGTCGCCGCCCTCGAGCGCGGCTACGACGCCCTCTGCGAGAAACCGCTCGCCAGCGACCTCGAGAGCGCCGAGCGCATCGCGGACGCGGCCGCGGAGTCGGACGGGTTCTGCATGGTCAACTTCCACAACCGCGTCTCGACCGCGACGGAGGTGTTCAAGGACCGCCAGGCCGAGGGCTTCTTCGGCGACGTGACCCACGTCGACGCGAACTACGTCCGGCGACGGGGCATCCCCGGCGTCGGCTCCTGGTTCACGAACCGCGAACTCTCGGGTGGCGGCGCCGTCGTCGACATCGGCGTCCACGCCATCGACTACGCGCTGTACCTGATGGGCTACCCCGAGGTCGAGGACGTGTTCGCGGTCACGCGCACGGAGTTCGGCCACCGCGAGGACTACGTCGACCCGGGCGACTGGTACGACGAGACCGACGAAGCGGTGTTCGACGTCGAGGACTCGGCGACCGCGATGATCCGGTGTGCGGACGATCGAACGATCTCGCTCGAGGTCACGTGGGCGGCCAACCAGGCCGAGACGAACGACTTCGTCGTCCGCGGCACCGAGGCGGGGGCGAAACTCGAACTCGGCGGCGAGGAGCTGACGCTGTACGAGGCGGGCACGCAGGGCACCGACCACCTGATCGACGCCACGCTGACGGGCGGTTCGCTCGACCGCACGGGCTGGGAGGGCAGCGACGAGCGGTTCCTCAAGGCCGTGCTCTCGGGCGAGCCGCCGGCGCTGAACACGGCCGAACACGGGCTGACGGTCCAGCGCGTGATCGACGCGATCTACCGGTCGGCCGAGAAGGGAACGTCGGTGTCGCTCGAGTAGTCCGCGGGCGACCCTCGACCGCTAGCGCTGAGAGTCCCGCAGGATCAGCGGCCCGATCGCGAGGGTGCGTTTCGCGGCCGTCGCGATCCGCAGGATGTAGGAGGTCAGCAGGAAGAACGGAACCAGCGTCATCGTGAAGGTGATCGCGACGAGCCAGAGCAGCGCCTCGACCCCGAGGATCCTCCCGGTGATCGTCGTCGCGTCAACGAATGTTATCATCATCCCCGAGATCAACAACGCGGGGATCGCGGCGTAGAGGATATACCGCGAGAGGTTGATTAGCTCCCACTGGAAGTACAGCGTCTTGATGTGCTCACGGGCGGGCCCGAACATCGCAAAGGAGGTCCTGAGCTCCTCGAGGGCGGCGCGTTGCTCCTTGTTGATGTCGTCCTCGTAGTCGGCGAGCAGCCGTTCAATCTGGAAGATGTTCCAAGAATAATTGTAGTCCAACGAGGCGTGGACGACGTCAAAGGTACCGAACGTCGCGCCGTCGAGTTTCTCGCGGACGGTCTCGGCGTTGCCGGTGATGCTGTCGACGAACTCGTTGACCTCGTCTCTGAGGTCCCGGTTGTCCGCGGATTCGATGCGCTCCTCGAGGGTTTCGGCGCGGCCCTGCGTGGCGTCGATGATCTCCCTGAGGAACGCGGAGGGGTCCGCGGGCGCCGGCTTGTCGGTCAACTCCTTGATGTAGTCCCGGAAGTCCATCGTCTCGCTCATCCGGGCGCGCTGCTCGCCGAGCGGGCCGTTCTCCTGGGAGATGATCAGCTGGCTGATGGTGACGACGAGCGTGACGCCGGTGATCAGCGCGCCGATCATCTGCGCGTACAGCGACTCGATCACGGCCCGGTCCTGCAGCATGTCCGCCAGCGTCGGATCCAACAGACTTCCGAGCATGAACAACCCGAAGAACGTCCCCGCGAGGACGCCCGTGATGACCTGCCGGTTCGCCCCGATGAGCAGCCAGAGCTTGATCCGACTCTCGTCGGCCCGCTTGCGCATCGTGTCCGCGGTGCTGATCTGGTCCTCGTCTGCGTTCTCACTCATCCGGGTCACCGTCCGTCGGTCGCTTGAAGACGAGGAACTTCGTGCCGCCTCCGGTGTACTCGATCGTCTCGACGAGCTCCCACCCGTCTCGACCGAGGTCGTTCAACAGTTCCTTCGGATCGGCCGCCTCCCGCATCGTCGCCTCTCGCGGCGGGCGAACCGTCTCGTACTCCCAGACGGTACCGCTGTCCGTTGCCATACGCTCGTATATCGGAGATCCGCTGAAAAAGCGTTCGCGTTGCTACCACGTGGTAGCGAGGCGCGCGATTACTCGTCGTCGACGATGACTTCGACGGGCTCGTCCTCGGTACCGTCGGTTCCCTCGGTCTTGCCCTGCTCTTGCTGCCAGAGGAGCGCGCCGGCGACGGCCACGACGATCCACGAGCGCCAGTTCGCGAGGTTCAGCGTGTAGCCGACGCCGAACGGCTTCTCGACGAGCATCCCCTCGCCGGGCTGCCAGTACGCCGAGAGCATCCGACCCATGCTCGGCCGATCGAAGTTGTACGGTACGCCGAAAACCTCTCCGGAGGTTGGCTTGTCTGCCATGCGCGACCGAACGTCGTCCACGATTAAGAGTATTGTGTGCGCGAGCGTTCGAGAAATCGGACGCCGGCGCGGCCTCGACGGGCTCGCAGAAATGCAAGGAGGAAGCCCACGACTTCAGTCGTGGGAGGAATCTGACAGTCCCGCTGATTCCACCGTCGATAGCACGGCTGGTTTCGCCACCACAACCATTAACTGTCAATGTAATCATGTTTGGGGTACACTCCCGGTCGGCCAAACGTGTCGACTGTGGAGGGGCCTCCGTAGGTAGGCCCTGAAGTCGGGGACGGATGATACAGCGCCCCTCTGGTCGGATTACCCGACCATGAAGCGGTGAGAGTCCACCGACAATTAACGCGGTGTGAGGCAGATTCGGACGCAGACCACGGGTCAGAAAACCACGCAGGAACCCCCTCCGTGTGCCTGACCTTCTGCCGTACAACCCGCCCGTGACAGTGGACGAAGTGTGGGCCGAAACCCCTCGCGGGGGAAAGCTCACGACTTCAGTCGTGGGTAACTTACGAGCCGCCGACGTACCGACCCCGCCCCTCGACGTCCTCGAGGCGCTCGAGGACCCGCGCCTCGCCGACCTCGCGGTACCCCTCGCGCAGGGCCGCCCGCAGGGGTTCGGGGTCGTCGGCGGTGCCGACGAGGCTCTGGTCGAAGACGTGCAGGTCCATCGCGTAGTCCTCGACGTGGTCGGTGTGGTAGCCGAGTCCGAAATCGATGAGGTATGCGCGGTCGGTACCGCCCCGATCGCAGTCGTCGTCCGCTCGTCCGACCCGCACGTTTCGGGTCGTCGGATCGCCGTGGACGAATCCCGCCAGGTGGAGCCGCGCGAGGTGGCCCGCGACCTCGCGAACTCGCTCGGGCGACAGCGCGGCCCGCAGGTCCTCGCGACCGACGTACTCGAACTCGAGGCGGGCCTCGCGTCCGTCGACGTCCGAGAGCACCGGCGTCGGCACCCCTTCCCGTCGGGCCAGACTCGTCAGGCGGGCCTCGGTTCGGGTCCGTTCCCGCCGGAGTCGCTCGTCGAGTTCGGGGTGGCGGTAGGTCTTGGACTCGCGGCGTTTCGTCACCGTTCCGGCCTCGGGCTCGAGGTCGACGATCGCCTCGGCCCCCCGAACGCTGCCCGCTTCGCGGCCGAGCGCCAGGTCGGACTCGTCCTGCGGGCGCCACGTAACCGGCACCTGATCGGGCCGGAAGTCCGGGTCCACCCGCGACGCTTCGATCGCCAGGGTGTCGCCGGCGTCGTACATCTTCGCGCCGAGCACGGCGATCATCCCCGCGTTGTCCCGCAGGAACCGCGGTTCGGGCGCGTGGAAGCTGGCGCCGCGCTGGTCGCACATCTCCGCGAGCATCTCCCGGAGGCGGGTGTTCTGGCCGACCCCGCCGCCGAGGACGAGTTCGTCGCTGCCCGTCAACGACAGCGCACGCTCGGAGACCTCGGTCAGCATGGCGAAGACGTTCTCCTGGAGCGAGTAACAGACGTCCTCGACGGGCACGCCACCGTCGGACTCGCTGCGCTCGACCGACGAACCTCCGCTCGCGTGGCTCGCGGAGACGCCGTCGTAGGCCTGCTTCGCGGCGCTCATGATTCCCGAAAAGGAGAAGTCCATCCCCTTGACGACGTAGGGGAGGTCGACGTACTCGCCGTCCTCGGCCGCGGCCTCGACCTTCGGCCCGCCCGGGTGGGTCCAGCCGACGTGGCGGGTGAACTTGTCGATGGCGTTGCCGACGCCGGTGTCCATCGTCTCGCCCAGCACGCGGTAGCGACCGTTCCGGTAGGCCAGCAGATGGGCGTTGGCCCCGCTGGCGTTCAGACAGACCGGCGACGAAAAGCCGGAGGTGTGCCGGCCGATCTCGAGGTGGGCGACCATGTGGTTGACTCCGACCAGGGGGACGCCGAGCGACTGGGCCAGCGCCCGCGCGGCGGTGCCGACGATCCGCAGACAGGGGCCGAGCCCGGGGCCCCGAGAGAAGGCGACGCAGTCGACGGGCGGCTCGTCGGCCGCGTCGCGGCGCTCCCGGGCCCGCTCGAGGGCCGTCTCGACGACGCGGGGGATCGCGTCGTGCATGTGTTCGGCGGCCTCGCGCGGGTGGATGCCGCCGCTGTCGGGCTGGTAGGCGTCGCTCTCGATGACGACCTCGTCGGTCGCCGCGTCGTAGACGGCCGCGCTTGCGGCCCAGGCGGTGCCCTCGATGCCGAGGACGCGGGTGTGAGAACTCACGGCTAGTGATCGGTGTCAGTTCGAACGCGGTGTCGGAGAACGAGCGAGCGAGACGTCCCGCTTACGGCTGTCGGCCGTTCGCGTGTTCCGGTGCTCCCCGCTTCGCTCGAGCCCTCGTTACTCCCACTCGGTGTACCCGCACTTCCCGCAGTGGAGTCGGTCGCCGTGGTCCGCGAGGAAGCTGTCGCCACAGCGGGGACACTGCTCGCGGTCGGTGGTGCCGTCCTCGCCGTAGAGTTCGTGGCGAGCCATCTTACGCCTCCTCCGCTTCGGCCTCGGCGTCGGCCTCGTCGGCGCCGATCTTGTTGCGCTCGAGCATGTGCTCCTGCTCGACGTCGCGGGCGTGGTCGGCCGTCTCGTAGACCTTGGCCTGGCCGACGGTCTTTCGCATCCCGAACTTCGTGTCGAGCTTGCGGACGACGACCTCGTCGGCGTTCTTGTTCATCTTCGCCGCGAGGCTGTCCCGAACCTGCAGGCGCTCGGGAGTGGCGTCCTCGTGGAACAGCTCGAAGGTCACGTCCGTTCGGTGCAACATGGGGTTCTCCTTCTCGGAGATGATGTCGACGTCCATGATATCACTCAGTTACGCTAGTATCCCCGTGTAGCGCCTAAAAGGATTTCGAAGCGCCCGATGCTCGCCGCCGCCGGCTCGAGTCCGGAACTACCCCTCGAGGACCGCCAGCCCTCGCGGCGCCTGCGCCTCGAACCCGTCGGCCCAGTCGACACCGATCCGTCCCCAGGCGTCGCCGAAATCCCGGGTCCGGAACAGTCCGCGGTTGTTCGCGGCGTAGACGACCCCGGGCTCGGCCCCGGCGGCGAGTTCCGCCCGGACGACGCCCTCGCCAGTCGGGAGGCCGACGTCCTCGAGTCGTTCCCACGGCTCCGCGTCCGACTTTCGGTACACGTACGCTTCCGCCGAACTCGCCGTGTGGGCCGAGCGGGGGCCGCTGGCGCTCGAGACCAACACCGCGTCGGGGTCGCCCGGATCGGGCGCGACGCTCCAGCAGTACCGGTGTGCGAGCCCCTCCTGGGGGTGGTCCCAGGACTCGCCCCCGTCGGCCGATCGGGCGAAGCCGTCGCCCGCGGCCGAGTAGACCAGCCCCTCCCGGTCCGGGTGGATCGCCAGGCTGTGGTTGTCCCGGCGCGATCCCTCAGGCCGGTCCCGCCAGCTCCCGCCGCCGTCGGTGCTCAGGACGAACGCCCCGGCCTCGATCCCGACGTAGAGCCGATCCGGATCGAACGGGTCGACCTCGAGCCAGCGGACGTGGTGGGTGTGCGGTCTGGGCGGGAAGAACCAGCTCTCGGCCGAGGGGAGATCGGTCAGCCCCTCGAGGTGTTCCCAGGAGTCGCCGCCGTCGTGCGAGCGGTAGATCCGACTGGGTTCGGTCCCGGCGTAGACCACGTCGGGATCGTGGGGGCTGATCGTCACCGCCGTGACGGCGTCGCTCTCGAGGTTCTCGGCGCCGCCGTACCCCGACTCGCGCTCGGGGACGAACTCGGTCTCGAGCGATTCGAACGAGTCGCCGCCGTCCGTCGAACGGTGGAGCCCGCTCTCGAAGGTGCCGACGAACACCCGCGCTGGCGAGGCGGCGAGGCACTCGAGGTCGTACCCCTCGAGGGCGGCCGTCGTCGTCCACTCCTCGCCGTCCTCGCAGACGAGCAGCCGATCGCGCAACGCGACGTAGACGGTCGTCATACCCGAACGGAGGCGCTCGAGGCGCAGAAAGGTTCGCCCGGAACTACGCGAGCAGCCAGTACGCGCCCAGCCCGAGTCCGGCGAGGACGACCGAGAGCGCGACCAGCACGCCGTACTTGATCGCGATGGCGCGCCTGTAGTGGCGCTCGCAGACGGCGACGTCCTCGTGGCTCCTGAACGTCATCGTTCGCTCGGCCGCGCGCGGACAGTCACGCATCCGGCAGTCGTCGGATCCCATACGCCCGCTCGAGTCGCGGCGAGCAAATCCGTTCCGTTCCAGCAGCTCCGGCGCAACCGCGACCCACGCTGCGGTTGTGCAGGCAAATCGGTACAGCAGACCGTCTCACTCGACCGCGAACGTCTCCGCGGGGATGCCGACCCCGCCCAGCCAGCACTCGAGGGCGAGCAGGACGAGCGCGAGCCCGACGACCAGCATGACGACGCCGTTGAGCAGGGTCCAGCCGCCGGCGCCGGCGAGCAACTGGGTGAACCCCAGCGTCGTCGCACCCATCGCGAGCACCGCCAGGCCGACGGCGCCGATCCGGGGCCAGCCGATGCTCCCGAGCCGTTCGCGGACGCCGGCGACGAGCAGCAGGCCGCCACCGACGGCGAGCCAGCCAAACAGCGCCGCCGTCACGGGCGTCGTCCCCGCGAGGACGACGATCCCGACTGCGAGGACGAGCGTAACGACGCCGACGCCGAGAAAGCCCCGTCGGAGCCGATCCTTTCGGTCGCTCATTCGTCTACGAGAGTAGGAAGATCGGGCTGGTAACGGTTCCGATCGCGCACCGCCCGTCTCATACGGTCTAGTGAGTCATTGCCGGTGCAACCGCGATCGCCCTGCGGTTGCACCGGGAAATCGGTACAGCAAACCGTCTCAGTCGTCGTCCATCGGCGCGGTCACGGGCTCGACGCGCTCGCCGCGCGGTCCCTCGAGGTCGACTTTCGGGAGCAGGTCCCGCAGGTACCGACCCGTGTGGGAGTCCTCGAGGCGGGCGACCTCCTCGGGCGTGCCGGTGGCGACGATCTCGCCGCCGTGCTCGCCGCCCTCGGGACCGAGGTCGACGACGTGGTCGGCGTTTTTCACGAGGTCGAGTTCGTGTTCGATGACGACGACGGTGTTGCCCTCGTCGGTCAGGCGGTGGAGCACGTCGATCAGCTTGCGCTCGTCCTCGCTGTGGAGCCCGGTGGTGGGCTCGTCGAGCAGGTACAGCGTCTCGCCGGTGTCTTTCTTGCCGAGTTCCTCGGCGAGCTTGATCCGCTGGGCCTCGCCGCCGGACAGCGTCGTCGAGGGCTGGCCCAGGGTCATGTAGCCCAGCCCGACGTCTTTCAGCAGCTGGAGGCGACGGCGGATCTGGCTCGAGGACTCGAAGAAGTCGTAGGCCTCCTCGACCTCCATCTCCAGCACGTCGGCGATCGTCTTCCCCTTGTAGGTGACGTCGAGCGTGGCGTCGTTGTAGCGGGCACCGTCGCACTCCTCGCAGGGGACGTACACGTCCGAGAGGAAGTTCATCTCGATCTTCACCGTTCCCTGGCCGCCACACTCCTCGCAGCGCCCGCCCTTGACGTTAAAGGAGAACCGCCCCTTCTCGTAGCCCCGTTGCTTGGCGAGTTTCGTCTGGGCGAACAGCTCGCGGACGTAGTCGAAGACCCCGGTGTAGGTCGCGGGGTTCGAGCGCGGCGTGCGGCCGATCGGGGACTGGTCGATCAGCCGCACCGTCTCGATCTCCTCGAGCCCCTCGAGACCGTCGTGGTCGCCCGGAATCACCGAGGTGTTGTCGTTCATCTGCCGAGCGAGCCCCTTGTACAGCACGTCGTGCATCAGCGTGGACTTCCCGGAGCCGGAGACACCCGTGATCGCGGTGAAGTTTCCGAGCGGAAGGTCGACGTCCAGATCGTCGAGGTTGTGCTGGCGGGCCCCGCGGATCGTCAGGGCGCCGTCGGGGTCGCGGCGCTCGTCGGGCACCGGGATCTGCCGGCGCCCGGAGAGGTAGTCGCCGGTGATCGACTCTTCGCAGGCCTTGAGTTCGTCGACGGCGCCGTTGACGACGACGTCGCCGCCGCGTTTCCCGGGGCCGGGCCCCATGTCGATGACGTTGTCCGCGCGGCGCATCGTCTCCTCGTCGTGTTCGACGACCAGCAGGGTGTTGCCCAGGTCGCGCAGCTCCTCGAGCGTGTCGAGCAGGCGGTCGTTGTCCCGCTGGTGGAGCCCGATCGAGGGCTCGTCGAGCACGTACAGCACCCCGACGAGTCCGGACCCGATCTGGGTCGCCAGCCGAATGCGCTGGCTCTCACCGCCGGAGAGGGTGGCGGCCTCGCGGTCGAGGGTCAGGTACTCGAGGCCGACCTCGCACATGAATCCGAGCCGGGCGCGGATCTCTTTGAGGATCTCCTCGGCGATCACGCGCTCGCGTTCGGTGAGGTCGGCCTCCATCGCCTCGAAGTGATCCCGAGCGTCGCCGATGCTCATCGCGTTGATCTCGGTGATCGCGGTGCCGTCGACCAGCACGGCTCGCGAGGCGGGCTTCAGGCGGGTGCCGTCGCAGGCGGGACACTCCGTGGCCGACATGTAGTCCTCGATGTGCTCTCTGGTCGAGTCCGAGTCGGTCTCGAGGTAGCGTCGCTCGAGGTTCGGGATGACGCCCTCGAAGCGCTTCTTCTTGCGCCGCGTGCCGTTTTTCGTTCGGCGCTTGAACAGCACCTGTCCGCTCGTGCCGTAGAGGAAGGCCTGCTGGATCTCCTCGTCGAGCTCTTCGAACGGCGTCGACAGCGAGACGTCGAAGTGGTCGGCGACCGCGTCGAGCCGGGTCTGGTAGTACGAGCGGTTGTAGCTCCAGGCCTCGAAGACGTGCTTGAGCGGTTTCGACTCGTCCTGGACGACCAGGTCCTCGTCGATCTCCTTGGTCTCGCCCAGGCCCTCGCACTCGGGACAGGCACCGTGGGGCGAGTTAAAGGAAAAGGAACGGGTCTCGATCTCGGAGACGTCGATCCCGCAGTGCGTACACGCGAGGTCCTTCGAGAACTCGACGACGAAGCGGTCGTCGTCCTCGCTCTCGTTGCCGAGCGCGCCGGTCTGTCGGCTCTCCGCGCCCAGTTCCGCGGCGACCTCCTCGGGAGCCTCGGGCAGGATGACCTTGAGGACGCCCTCGGCCTCCTCGAGTGCGGTCTCGACGCTGTCGATGATCCGCGGTCGTGCCTCGGTACTCACCTTCACGCGGTCGACGATCACGTCGATCGTGTGGTCGAAGTTCTCGTCCAAGTCGGGTTTCTCGAGCGTGAGGTCGTGTTCCTCGCCGTCGACCTCGACGCGGGCGTACCCCTCCGAGACGAGTTCCTCGAACAGGTCCTCGAAGGCGCCCTTCTGGTCGCGGACGACGGGCGCCGCGAGCTTCGCCTTCGTTCCCTCGGGCAGCTCGAGGATGCGCTCGACCATGTTCTGGGCCGACTGCTCGCCGACCTCTCGACCGCACTCGGGACAGTGGGAAGTACCGACGCGAGCGTAGAGCAGACGCAGATAGTCGTGGAGTTCCGTGACGGTCCCGACCGTCGAACGGGGGTTGTTCGCGGCGTTCTTCTGGTCGATCGAGATCGCCGGGGAGAGCCCCTCGACGGTCTCGACCTGCGGTTTGTCCATCTGGCCCAGGAAGTTCCGGGCGTACGCCGAGAGGCTCTCGATGTACCGGCGCTGGCCCTCGGCGTAGACGGTTTCGAACGCCAGCGAGGACTTCCCCGAGCCCGAGAGCCCGGTGACGACGGTGAACTCCTCGCGGGGGATCGAGACGTCGAGATCCTCGAGGTTGTGCTCCTCGGCCCCGCGGACCTCGATCGTGTCCCGACTCATGGTTCCCTCCGGAGACGGGCGCGAAACGGTGATCGAGCTGACGGTCGATTCATTATACCCGAGTCAGGTGTCGGAGCAACTTAACCCGTCTGAAAGCCAAACCGGGAGTGGTATGGTACCGCTTTGCACGTCCGCGAGCCGAACAGACTTCGGTCGGAAGCACCATTGACCCGGTATGAGCGACGACACCGGAGCGGCCCCGGCGGTCTCGGAGTACGTCGAGTACTGCCACACGCAGGCCGGCCTGCTGTCTGGTCGCGTCGAGACGATGACCGACGAGGCCAACGAACTGCTCGACGAGATCGACGCGCGGCTGGCCGAGCTGCGCTCGGAGCTCGAGGCCCGGTCGGGCGACACCCCGCGAACCGAGCGTCCGCCGTCGGCGACCGGTCCGGGCGACGGACCCGAGGTCGACGACCTCGAGGCCGCAGGGAAGGACCTCGAGGAGAAACAGGCGCTGGTCGACGCCAAGCAGGCCCGCATCCAGGCGTTCCAGGAGCTGTCGGCCGGGTACGCCGAGCTGGCGGCCGACCTCCAGACCGACGTCGACGACGCCGGGGAGGCGCTGACTCGAGTCGTCGAGTTCGAGGCCGACGCCGACGCCCCGGCGTACTTCGAGGAGAGGCAGACGCTGTGCGAGGCCGCCCTGGAGGCCGACGAGGAGTAGCCCGACGACTATTTCACTCGAGCGCCCGAACGCCCGCGTATGTCGCCGACGACCCACAGGTGCACCTGTGGCGCGACGTTGCGGTTCAGACAGGACATGATCGAGGACCGAAGCGGGGTGCGCCGGAGCTGGCGGTGCAAGGACTGCAACACCCCAGTCCCGAACGTCGTCGCCGAGCGTCTCAGCCACCAGCATCCGTCTTAATCCGCTCGGCTCGCTTGTCGCTCTCGGCGCCCTCGAGCGCGGAGACGGACGGCGTCGAGCCCTAGATATCGCCCTGGAGGACGACGGTGTCGTCGTCGACCCGATCGATCATCCCGTTGGTGACGAGGTAGTCCTCCTCGTCCTCGCCCTCGACGCCGATCTTCGCGAGCAGGTGCTCGGCGACGCTGGGGTTCGGGTCGACGGCGGCCTCGCCGTTCTCGACTTTCGCGACGATCCCGAGCTCTTTCCCTTCCGCGTCGATCACCTTCTTGCCGACCTCGTCGTCGGATAGTGTCGCTACCATACTACCGCCTTTCTCGGGCGGGGGAATAATCGCGGTGCCGTCTCGTGCCTGCCGGTGTCTGCACACGCGTCCCCGGCCTATTTGATCGCGGCGACCGACCGTTCGATCGACGATCGCTCATGTCCCACACGCTCGAGATCAGCGACGACCTGAAGGACCGACTCGACAGCCACTGCGACGAGGGCCAGTCCCTCGAGGAGTTGGTCGAGGAACTGGTCTCGATCTACGAGGCCGAGGGGACGTTCATGCAGGAAGGGTACAGCGAGTAAACTTTGCGAACGCGCTTCCTCCCCGGCCTACTCGCTCGCGTTGCTCGCTCGTTGAGACCGGGACCTCCGCGCTACCACAGGGTGAGTCGGCTCCGCGTCGACGCCATCGTCTCGCCGCCGCGCTCGAGTTCCGTCGGCCGCACGACGACGGAACTGGTTGGACAAACTCATTAAGGGGCGAGACAGTTTCAGCACTATGAACGAGCGTTACGATGTAGTAGTCGCCGGGGCCGGACCGGCCGGCGCCCAGTGTGCGCGCGATCTCGCGACCCGCGGGTACGACGTCGTCGTTCTCGAGACGGAATCCGAGGACGAGTTCCCGCGCCAAAGCAACAAGTCGACCGCGGGCACGTTCCACTCGATGATGGCCGCGTTCGGGATCCCCGACGACGTCGTGATGCAGTACACCGACACGGTCGTCCTCGAGTCCCCGACCGACCACTACGTCAAACGCCACCCCGGCGCCGTCCTCGAGTTCGCGGACTTCAAGCGCTACCTCGTCGAGGACGGTCGGGAGAAGGGAGCGGAGTACCGCTTCGACGCGCGGGCGACCGCGCCGATCATGGAGGGCGGCGAACCCGTCGGGGTCACCTACAACGGCGACGAGGAACTCTACGCCGATATCGTGGTCGACGCGACCGGTCCGGCGGCGCCGCTGGCGAAGAAACTCGGCGTCTCCAACCTCGAGCGAGAGAACCACGCCATCGGCATCGAGGTCGAACTCGAGGGGATCGAGATCGACCGCCCCGGCTTCGCCGACCTCCACGACGCGATGATGCTCCGGCTGGATCACAACATCGCGCCCGGGGGCTACTCCTGGATCTTCCACACCGGCGAGGACACGGCGAAGGTCGGGCTCTGTTACATCCAGAGCGGCAGCCACCAACAGCACGCCCGGGACGACTTCACGGTCGACGACTACCTCTCCTACTGGCTCGACACCGATCCACGCTTTCGCAACGCCGAGCGCCTCGAGGGTAAGCAACACCGCGGTTCGGCCCACATCCAGCCCCCGGGGCAGATGCACACCGATCGGTTCATGGCGATCGGCGACACCGTCCCAACGATCGACCCGGTCTGGGGCGAGGGGATCCACACCTGCATGAAATCCGGACGGATGGCCGCCGCCGCCGCCGACAGCTGTCTCAAACACGACGGCGTCGAGCCCACCGCCGAGAACCTCTCGATGTACGACTCGCTGTGGCACAAGCAGGTCGCCCCGAACGCGAACAAACGCCTGCTGATGACCCAGCTGCTGTACCTCGCGGACAACGACCGCTACGACAAGTTCATGGCCGACCTCGGCCGGCTGGACGAGGAGACGCTTGCCAAGGCCAACAACGGGAACCCGCTGGGGATCGCGAAGCTGCTCGGCGCCGAGGACGTCCCGCTGCTCGCGCGCTTCGCGAAACGACAGCTCGAGGGGAAGCTGTCGCTGAACGGCAAGCTCCCCTTGTAACCGTCCGCCATCGCCCGGTTCGATCGAGACGACCCCTCTCGCTACGAGCTCCGAACTGTCTCTCCTCTTCGCCGTCGGCGACCGCGTTCGGACCGGGACCCCGTGGAACCGCGGTCGCACCCTCTCACGCTCCGTCGTCCAGTAGCTCCGCCGTCGTCGTGACCGCCGCGAACTCGCCCTCGAGGTGGGCCAGCGCCGTCCGATGGATCGTCTCGGCGTCGAAGCGCTCGCCGTCGAACTCCCGATCGAACGTCGCGGTCGCGTCGGCGACCACGGTGACGTCGAACCCGCGGTTCTCGGCCATCCGGACCGTCGTCGAGACGCAGTGGTCGGTCGTCAGCCCGGCGACGACGAGCCGCTCGAGCCCGCGCTCGCGGAGCCAGGACTCGAGGCCCGTCCCGACGAAGGCGCCGTTGACCGACTTCTCGAACGTCGCCTCGCCCTCCGCGGGCGCCGTCTCGGATTTGAACGCAAAACCCGACTCGTCGCCGCGCAGCGGCGAGTCGGGCTCGGCCGAGGCGTGACGAACGTGGACGACGGGGCGGTCGGCCTCGCGCCAGCCCTCGAGCAGCTCGGCCGCGCGCCGTTCGGCGTCGGGGTTGTTCCGCGTTCCCCACGCCGGATCGTCGAACCCTTCCTGAAGGTCGATCAGCACCAGCGTCGGCTCCGGGCCGTCGCGGTCCTCGGTGTCGGTCATGGCAGCTGCGCACCGGGTTTCGGATGCTCTCGCGTGACCGTCATCGGACACTCCTCGGGCGATTGGGCGTCGTCCGCTGAGAACATGTACTGGGGCCACTCGCGGTCGCCCTCGACGCCCCAGTCGCCCAGATCGGCGTGGGGACAGACCCCGTCGTACCCCTCGAGGCGGTCCTGGATCACGTCGCGGGCCTGCTGGCCCGCCTGCGTGTCGGCGGTCACCCCGAGGTCCTCGAACAGCGCGCGGGGCTGAAACGTGATCTCGAGACCGACGGGGGAGTAACGGCTCTTGCGCTCGTCGTAAAAGGGCGCCCGACAGGTCGGGAACATCGGCTCGCCGCCCAGACAGAACTCCCAGTGGCGGTCGTCGGGATTCGTGGGGACGTCCTCGGGCCAGGGCTCGGGATCGTGGCAGTGCAGCGTCTGCAGGACGTGCCACAGCGCGTCGTGGTACTCCCGTTCGGACAGCGCGTCCTCGGGCGGCTCGAAGAACGTGACCAGCGACGTTCGTCCCCCGCGCTCGCGGTAGACCTCGAGGTACTCGAGGATTCGATCCCGCAGCCCCAGCAGGGCGTCGGCGTCGGACATCGACGGCACCGCGGTGTAGAGCGGTTCACCGTCCCGAACAGATTCGGCGCCGAAGAAACAGGGAAACGGCGTCCCGTTTCGCTCCCCGAGTAGCCCCTCCCGAAAGGAGTTCCAGTGGGCGGCGACCCAGCTAGGCGCGTCGTCGTTTCGCACCCGTTCGTCGAGCGTTTCCTGATCCAGCAGCGACTGGACGCCGGGCTCGTTCATCGAGCGAGTGCTGGGACTGCGAGGGGATGTACCTTCCCGTCGCGTCCGGGGTTCGGGCGGTCGCGCCGCGCCCGGAAGGCGGTCAACCGAACGTGTGCGAGCGCCGCGGCTCCGCTCGGGGCGACTCGAGGCGGTCCCCGACCGTGAGGACCGTCCTCGAGGAGCCGCACCCGGAACCCGTTGTGTGTTCAGAGGGGCCTGTTTCGCGAGGAGACGACGTCGACCCCGGGGCTGTAGTAACAGACCGGTGACGTCGCCGGGGGCTCGAAGCCGCTGGCCTCGAAGAGCGCGTTCCTCTCGAGGGCGACCGTCGCCGGGCGGAGCGACCAGCGATCGTGGACGAGGTCGGCGGAGCGAAGTTCACCTCGCCGCCCGATCGTGTAGTAGCGGTAGCGTTCGGTGAGAAACGCCGCGAGCGAGTCCGGGTTCGGCGCGAAGGACTCGCCGACGGGTTCGTACCGACACGCGAACCGGACGGGGGTCGCACCCGGATGGCGACGCTCGCTCGCGAACGAGACGTGTCTCGACCCCAGCCGCATCTCGATGCGTGCGTTGTAGTACGGTAGGCGGTGGGTAAGCCGGGCGGCGAGGACGCCGAGGACGCCGTCGGCGTCCAGACTGAAGAAGTAGACCCCCGACTTCCCGTCTCGGCGGACGTAGGTCCGGAGGTTGAGTTCGGGGAGCCCGAATCCCAGCCTCGCGGGCACACCTCGAGGACGGACGGCGACGTTGCGAAACGGGACGATCGAGAGCCACGCGCGCCCGTCGTAGGTGTCGGGCTCGAGGCCGTCCGGGAGGCGGGCGTCGACGACCGCCGGAGCGGTCGGCCAGTTCGCGAACAGGAGGTGGCGCCATCCCATCGCAACCGGGAGCGTCATACCGGTCCTCGCGACGGGTGCGCCGAAAAAGCCCCCGCCGGAAACGAGTGCCTACACGTCCTCGGGCAGCCAGCCGCCGTCGACCTCGAGGTTCTCGCCGCTGACGTACTCACTGTCGGGATCGAGGAAGAACAACAGCGGATTGATCAGGTCCTCGAAGCTCGCGGGGCGGTCCCGCGGGAGTTCCTCGGGGAACTCGTCGGAGTTCTCGACGACGTACGGCGAGATAGCGTTGACCGTCACGCCCTCGTTTTGCGTGTCGGCGGCGAGCATCCGCGTGAACATCAAGACGCCCGCCTTCGCGACGAAGTACGGGAAGTTCTTCGGGCTCACCAGGCCCTTCTCCGAGGAGGCGTAGCCGACGTTGACGATCCGGGCGTAGTCGGCCTCCCGCATCGCCCCCAGCGCGCGCTTCGAACAGAGGTAGGTTCCGTTGAGGTTGGTCTCGAGGATGCGGTTCCAGGTCTCGAACTCGAGGTCGTCCCAGCGGGCGGGCGCGAAGTCGCCGACGTTGTTCACGAGCACGTCGACGTCGCCGAGTTCGGCCTCGACGGCCGCGAACAGACCGTCGACGCTCTCGGGGTCGGTGACGTCGCCCTGTACCGTCATCGCGTCGGCCACGCCGCGTTCGCGGGCCGTCTCGGCGACCTCGCGGGCGGCGTCGGCGCTGGTGTGGTAGTGGACGGCGACGCTCGCGCCGCGGTCGGCGGTCGCGAGCAGCAGTTCGCGGCCGACGCCCCTCGCGCTGCCCGTGACCAGTACGGTGCGACCCGAGAGATCGGGCTCGTTCATACCGCGTTCGATCGCGGACCGACGGGAAAAGCCACCCGGAACCGGCGACCGACGCGGCGGCTCCACCCGCCGTTGCAACTCCGGAATTTAAGCCGACGCCGATACATGGATGGGGTATGACGCTACAGACGATCCTGCTCGCCGTCGGTCCGGGCGACGCCGACCGAACCGACGAGCTCGCGGAGACGGTGATCGAGGTCGCAGCGCCCGCGGACGCGACGGTGGTTCTGGCCCACATCTTCACCCAGGACGAGTACAACGAGGTCCTCGAAAACCTCGAGATGGACGCCGAGAGCGACCAGGTCCGTCCGGACGAGGTCGCCGCCCGTCACTCGACGATCCGGGACATCCAGCGCGAGCTCGACGAGGCGGGCGTCGACTACGACGTGCGAGGGGACATCGGCGACCACGGATCGACGATCGTCGAGCTCGCGACGGGCGTCGCCGCCGACCGGGTCGTCGTCGGCGGTCGCCGTCGGTCGCCGACCGGGAAGGCGGTCTTCGGCTCGACCGCCCAGGAAGTGTTGCTCTCCTCGCCGTGTCCGGTGACGTTCGTCCGGGGCACCGGGGAGGACGAGGACTGATTCCGTCGAACGGCGGTCGCTGAACGCCCGCCGAACTACTGCGGGATCGCGAACGCTTAAGCGGGCGGGGAGGTCACGTCATCGCATGGGTATCGATACCGTTTTGCTCGCCGTGGGTCCGATGGACACCGTCCGAACCGAGGACCTCGCCGACACCGTCCTCGAGATCGCGGCGCCGCTGGACGCGACCGTCGTCATCGGCCACGCCTTCACGGCCGCGGAATACGAGGAGTTCCGCGAGAACCTGGGGTTCGAGGAGCGCGTCGAGGACGTCGACCCCGACGCGGTCGCGGCCCGACGTCCGCCGGTTCCCGACCTCGAGGAGCGGTTCTCGGAAGCGGGCGTTGAGACCGACGTTCGAGGTGCGCTCGGCGACGTGGGGACGGAGGTCGTCGAGATGGCGCGAGCGGTCGACGCCGACCGCCTGGTCGTGGGCGGTCGCCGACGGTCGCCGGCCGAGAAGGCGGTGCTCGGCTCGGTCTCCCAGGAGATCATCCTCGCCGCGCCCTGTCCGGTCACCTACTACCGGGATCTCGACGTGATGGAGTGAACCGGACGGCTACTCGTCGTCGCTCGAGGCTCGCTCCGTCGCTTTGGGTCGGGCTCGATCGGCCCGTTCCTTCCAGCGTCGCTCCTGACGTCGCTCCGGGACGTGGCGCCGCCCGTCGGCCAGTTCCCGGCGGACGCGAGCCTCGAGGGCGGCCGTCTCGGCTAGCAGCGTTCCCTGGAAATCCTCGAGGACGTCGTAGGACCACCGGTCGCCGTCGACGACGCCGTGGGGCAGCAACTCGGTCCGGACCGCGTCCGCGAGCGCCTCGTGACCGTTCGCCCTGAGCAGTCGCTCGGCGTCGTCGAGGTGGTCCATCCCGTGGCCCGTCGCGTGGTGGAACTCGAGCAGACAGCCCTGGGCGCGCTGGAGCCACTCGAGGCCGAGTTCGACCTCGTGGAGCGCCTCGATCTCCGAGTCGGTGAGCGCGGTCTCCGGTTCCGCGTCGGCCTCGTCCTCGTCGGTCGCCATACCCGACGTATGTGTCCGAATCCCATACGTGTGGCGCCCGGGGTTTCCGGTAACTACTCGCACCCGAGTGAAGATACGGGTAGTTAAGTGCGCCGACGGCGCTCGTTAGGATAGCATGGTCTACTACGCGGGCGTCGATCTCGGCGCGACCAACGTCCGGGCGGCCGTCGCGGACGAGGAGGGAGCGACGATCGGCGTCAGCCGCAACGGGACGCCGCGAGGTCCCACCGGAATCGACGTCACCGAGGGAGTGCTCCGGACGCTTCGCGAGGCGTGTGGCGAGGCCGGAATCGCACCGACGCAGATCGCCGCGACAGGGATCGGCTCGATCGGCCCGTTCGACCTCGCCGAAGGGGCGGTGATCGACCCGGCGAACCTCCCCGACTCGATCGATCGCATTCCGCTCACCGGTCCCATCGCGAACCTCGTCGACAGCGACGAGGTCTACCTGCACAACGACACGGCTGCGGGCGTCATCGGCGAGCGGTTCCACGCCGACCGAAACCCCGACGACATGGTCTACATCACGATCTCGTCGGGGATCGGCGCCGGGGTCTGTTGCGACGGACAGATCCTCGCCGGCTGGGACGGCAACGCGGGCGAGGTCGGACACTGCGTCGTCGATCCCCGCGGGCGACTGACCTGCGGCTGCGGCCACGACGGCCACTGGGAGGCGTACTGCTCGGGGAACGCGATCCCCGACTACGTCCGGCTGCTCGCCGACGACGACCCGACGATCGACACCGGCCTCGCGCTCGAGAGCCCCGATTTCACCGCGAAGGACGTCTTCGAGCTGGCCGGCGAGGACGACCTCGCCGACTACGCTATCGAACAGCTCGCCCACTGGAACGCCGTCGGCGTCACCAACGTGATCCAGTCGTTCGCCCCGATCGTCGTCTCCTTCGGAGGCGCGGTCGCGCTCCACAACGAGGAGCTCGTCGTCGATCCGATCCGCGAGCGCGTCTCCGAGATGCTGCTGAACAACGTCCCGGAGATCCGCGTCACCGACCAGGGCGACGACGTCGTCCTCGAGGGTGCGATCGCCAGCGCCCTGACGGGCGGCACCGGCGACCGCGGGCAGCTGCAGGGCTGACCCGTCCCCGATTCGGGTCGCTCGAACGGCTTCGCCGGCGCTGTACCGAACGATCGTGAAGGTTTCGGACCAAACCTATTCACCGCTCCAGTTCCTAGCTCGGGCAATGACTGACTCCGAGGACGCGCCACTCAAAGACCGAGTCGAGACGTGGCTCACGCGCGAGATGCCGATCATCCAGATGCACGGGGGGACCAGCGCGGTCCGGAAGGCCGACCCCGACGACGGCGAGGTCATCATCGAACTCGGCGGCGGCTGCAAGGGGTGTTCGGTCGGCGACATCACGACGAGCAACATCGAGGCCGAACTGATCACGTGGTCCGAGATCGACGAGGTCACGGTTCGCATCCCGGACGCCCGCGAGAGCCTCGGGGGGCCCGATCAGGCCGAGTCGATCATGGGAATCGACCGCACCGAGGGTGGACGGGGCGACTGGGGCTCCTCGAACCCGGGCGAGGATCACCTCTGAGTGCGACCTCGAGCGGCCGTGCCGGCTGTTGACACGCCCGGAGAGTTTTGGGAAGTCCTATATCCTTTTACACGCCCATTACGGAGTCACAGAGTATGACGACGCCTGGACGCCCACAGTTCGGAGGTGACGACGATGGGTGACGTACCCGAGCCCGACCCGGAGGAAGAGGAACCCGAGACCGACGGCGGCGTGCGCGCCTACACCGTCCGCCTCGAGCTGGTCGACGAGCCCGGCGAGTTGCTCCGCGCGCTCGAGCCGATCTCGGCCAACGGCGGCAATCTCCTGAGCATCCACCACGAGCGCGGCAACATCACGCCGCGAGGACACATCCCCGTCGAGGTCGACCTCGAGAGCCCGCCCGAGCGGTTCGACGAGATCGTCGACGCGCTCCGGGACGCCGGCGTCAACGTGATCCAGGCCGGCGCGGAACACTACGGCGAGGAGCTCAACGTGATCCTCGTCGGCCACCTCGTCGAGACCGACCTCTCGGGGACGCTGTCGCGGATCGAGGACGAGGCCGACGCGGTCGTGAAAGACCTCTCGCTCGCGGCGCCCGACGGCACCGACGCGACCGCCAGCGCTCGGCTCCGACTCGCGATCGACTCCGGTCGAACCGAGCACGCGTTCGAGACGATCCGTTCGATCGGCGCCGACAAGGAGTTGACCGTCGTCGAACCGCTGACCGGGGGTGAGGCCTGATGCGGCTCGCGATCGTCGGCGCCGGCGACGTCGGCCGCTCGGTCGCCGATCTGGCGGGCGAGTACGGCCACGAGGTCGTCGCGATCACCGACTCCGCCGGCGCGGCCGTCGACGCCGACGGGATCGACGTCGAGGGCGCGCTCGAGCGCAAGGTCGGCGGCAAACCGATCGGCGACGCCGACCCCGCGCGGGCGTTCGAGACCGACTACGACGTGTTGATCGAGGCGACTCCGACGACGCTGGGCGACGCCGAGCCCGGCTTCACCCACGTGCGGCGGGCGCTCGAGGCCGACCGCCACGCCGTCCTGGCGAACAAGGGCCCCGTCGCCGAGCGCTACGAGGAGCTTCGCGCGCTCGAGGCCGACAGTGCGGGCTCGATCCGGTTCGAGGCGACCGTCGGCGGCGCCATCCCGGTGCTGTCGACGATCGAGGACTGCACGCCCCAGGCGGTGACCGCGGCCCGGGGCGTCCTCAACGGCACCGCGAACTTCATCCTCACGCGCATGGCCGCGGAGGGGCTGGACTACGAGCACGTCCTCGCGGAGGCCCAGGACCTCGGCGTGGCCGAGGCCGACCCCACCTTCGACGTCGACGGCACCGACGCCGCGCTGAAGTTCGTGATCCTCGCGAACGTGCTGGCCGACGGCGGGTTCTCCCTCGAGGACGCGACCGTCGAGGGCATTCAGGACATTCCCGGCAGCGCGCTCGAGCTCGCCGCCGAGGACGGGCGCACGATCCGGCTCATCGGCGAGGCCTCCCGCGAGGGGGTCCGCGTCGGACCGCGGCTGGTCCCGGAAAACGGCGCGCTCGCGGTGACGGGGACCCGAAACATCGTCCAGCTCGAGACCAAACACGCGGGCAGCCTCCACAACAGCGGCCGCGGTGCGGGCGGTCCGGAGACCGCGACGGCGGTGCTGTCGGACGTCGGTCGCCTCCCCGATCGGTGACGAGGTCGCCGCCGCCGTCGGGTTCGAGATCGTGTTGACGAGGCACAAACCGCAAGCGGGCGTCGGGGCGACTCGAATACGCTTTCGAAATGGTTTTAACCGCAACGAGCAAAAGAGACCGATATAAGCGCCTTTGCGCGTGAGCTACAACAATGAGCGAAGACAAACCCCACCAGAACCTGGCCATCATCGGTCACGTTGACCACGGGAAGAGTACGCTCGTGGGCCGACTCCTCTACGAAACGGGGAGCGTCCCGGAGCACGTAATCGAACAGCACCGCGAGGAAGCCGAGGAGAAGGGCAAGGGCGGCTTCGAGTTCGCCTACGTCATGGACAACCTCGCTGAAGAGCGTGAGCGTGGTGTCACCATCGACATCGCCCACCAGGAGTTCGACACCGACGAGTACTACTTCACCATCGTCGACACGCCTGGCCACCGCGACTTCGTCAAGAACATGATCACCGGCGCGTCCCAGGCGGACCACGCCGTCCTCGTCGTCGCCGCCGACGACGGTGTCGCGCCCCAGACCCAGGAGCACGTCTTCCTGTCGCGTACCCTGGGCATCGAGAAGCTGATCATCGCGGTCAACAAGATGGACGTCGTCGACTACTCCGAGGACGACTACAACGACGTCGTCGACGAAGTCAACCAGCTGCTCAACCAGGTTAACTTCGAGGTCGACGACAACTCGTTCATCCCGATCTCGGCGTTCGAGGGCGACAACGTCGCCGAGTCCTCCGACAACACGCCGTGGTACGACGGCCGTACCCTGCTGGAGACGCTGAACGACCTGCCGGAGTCGGAGCCGCCGACGGACGCGCCGCTGCGGCTGCCGATCCAGGACGTCTACACGATCTCGGGTATCGGTACCGTCCCCGTCGGACGTATCGAGACCGGCATCATGAACGTCGGCGACGACGTCTCGTTCCAGCCCAGCGACGTGGGCGGCGAGGTCAAGACGATCGAGATGCACCACGAGGAGGTCCCCAAGGCCGAACCCGGCGACAACGTCGGATTCAACGTCCGCGGCATCGGTAAGGACGACATCCGCCGCGGTGACGTCTGTGGCCCCGCCGACGACCCGCCGAGCGTCGCCGAGACGTTCCAGGCCCAGGTCGTCGTCATGCAGCACCCCTCGGTCATCACGGCCGGCTACACCCCGGTCTTCCACGCCCACACGGCTCAGGTCGCCTGTACGATCGAGTCCATCGACAAGAAGATGGACCCCTCGAGCGGCGAGGTCGCCGAGGAGAACCCCGACTTCATCCAGTCGGGCGACGCTGCGGTCGTGACGATCCGACCGCAGAAGCCCCTCAGCATCGAGCCATCCAGCGAGATCCCCGAGCTCGGGAGCTTCGCCATCCGCGACATGGGCCAGACCATCGCGGCCGGCAAGGTCCTCGAGGTCAACGAATAAATGCAGCAGGCACGCGTTCGACTCGCGGGCACCAGTCCGGACGATCTGGACGACATCTGCGACGACGTCCGCGAGATCGCGAGCAACACCGGCGTCAACCTCAGCGGGCCGATCCCGCTGCCGACGAAGACCCTCGAGGTGCCGACCCGGAAGTCGCCTGACGGCGAGGGCACCGCGACGTGGGAGCACTGGGAGATGCGCGTCCACAAGCGCCTGATCGACCTGGACGCCGACGAACGCGCACTCCGCCAGCTCATGCGCATTCAGGTGCCGAACGACGTTTCGATCGAGATCGTCCTCGAGGACTGATCTCGGCGCTTCGGATTTTCCGTTTTTTCGCGCCTCGCCAGCGGCCGCTCTCGGCTGCAGGCGACCACGCCGCGTGAACTTTTATCGCCGCGTCCCGTACCGCCGGTATGGCGAAGCGCCCGCGCCGCAGGTCCGACTCCCGCTCCGGCGGCCCCATCCTCGAGTTGCTGGTCGTCTTCGCGGTCGTCCTCGTCCTCCAGACCGTCGCCGCGCTCGTCAGCGCGGGGTTGATGACCGGGCTGTTCGTCCTCGGGCCGCCCCTGACCGTCAACCCGTGGACGATCGTCACCAGCGTCTACGCCCACAGCGGGCTCGGCCACCTCGTCTCGAACAGCATCGGGCTCGTGCTGTTCGGCTGGCCGATCGCCCGCGCGACGACCCGGCTGCGCTTTCACACCTTCTTCCTCGCGACGGGGGCGCTCGCGGGGATCGCCCAGGTGCTGACCAGCAGCTTCGTCGCCTCGCTCGGGCTCGGGAACCCGACCGCCGTGCTGGGCGCCAGCGGCGCGGTGTTCGCGCTCGCGGGTTATCTGATCGCCGGCAACCGCCTCTCGGACGGGCTCGCGCCGGTCGTCGAGATCCCGCGGTGGGCCGCCGCGGTCGCCTTCGTCGTCCTCGCGGGGCTGATCACGATCGCGACCGGCGCGCCCGGCGTCGCCCTGGTCGCCCACTTCACCGGGTTCCTGCTCGGGCTGCTCGCGGGTCGTGCCGGCGTGCTCGAGACGCGCTCGAGGCGGGCGCGGAACCGGTCGGCGGTGTGACCGCGGTCTCGGCGATAGTCTCGAGGACGGCCCTCCGTCGCGTGTGCCCGCGGCCCACGTCGCCCCCGAAACGCAAGCTACAAGTAGATCTCGCGGATAGAAACGGTCGCGGGCTCGTAGATCAGTGGTAGATCGCTTCCTTCGCAAGGAAGAGGCCCTGGGTTCAAATCCCAGCGAGTCCACTCCTTCACGTCGCTTCGCTCGTTCAGTCGTGGACTCGCTGTACATCGCAAACCCTTCGGGTTTGCTCAGTCCCAGCGAGTCCACTAGTTCTTGTCCGGTTCACGGATTAGATCTAGTGTTCTGTCAACCGTCAATTGAGGGGTAGAGCCGGTACAGTTTGGTGCGAGCGTCTTCGGTCGTGAATTGCCACTTGATCTGTGACTTCTTTTCGTTGCGAGCACTCACCCATGCAGCGACCTCCGAACGGAGTGTCGCTGCATCCGGAATTCGGCGATCAAGGCATTGACGGGTGAGAACGTTGATTTCGATTTCAGCCATGTTGAGCCAGCTGCCGTGAACTGGAGTGAAGTGAAACTCGAGCCGTTCGAGTATCCGCCGGGCTTCGGCCGGCGGATACGTCTCGTACAGTGCTCCTAGTCGGTGTGTGTTCAAATTATCTAAGACAACGCGAATAATCTCCACATCAGGATACTGTTCGACCAGTGTGTGCATCGCGTTCGCCCAGTCTTGTTTTGTGCGGCGGTTGGTGACGGTTATCTCCCGCCAACCAACGAGCGGTTCAGAGTAGACAAAGAGGTTACGTGTTCCGTTGCGTTTGTAGGTGTAGTCGTCGCGGGCGTTGCCGCGCCCTGTTTGGCGCGCGGAGGCCCGCCCACACCCCCCCCCTCGGGCAGAGAGATGACCCAGAAAAAGACCAC